>DUNV01000001.1 GCA_012839215.1 Bacillota bacterium | reverse complement strand
GGCGTTGCCGCCAGCCCTCTGCAAGCGTGGATCACTTGGGGTGAAACAATATGGCTGCTTGGCCTGGTCCTCTTGCTTACATATAGTATTTATACAGCCACCCGGCTCTACCGGCAATTAGGATCAGCAGAACCGATTATTGGCAATATCCATGAGATGAGGGGGCTGAAAACACCCTTCGTTTTTGGCCTCCTTAGGCCCAAAATTTACCTGCCAACAGGACTGGCCGAAAAGGAAAAAAGTTATATCATCAAACATGAACAGACACATATTCAAAGATTTGATCATCTGATCAAACCCCTGGCCTTTTTGGTGCTCTGCGTGCACTGGTTTAATCCTTTGGTTTGGCTTGCCTTTTTTCTGATGAGCGAAGATATGGAGCTGTCCTGCGATGAAAGCGTAATCAAACAGCTGGGCAGTGCCATTAAAAAAGATTATTCGACTTCACTTTTAGCACTTTCTGCGGGCAGGCGGCAAACCATAGGGGGTTGCCCGCTGGCTTTCGGGGAAAACAATCCCAAAGGGCGCATCATCAATATTTTAAACTATAAAAAGCCTGCTTTTTGGGTTATCGCCATCGCTATTATGGCGGTGATCGCCGTAGTGGCCGGGTTAGTGGCCAACCCGCAAAAAAAACAGTTTACGGTAGAAGATTATGCCCGTCAATATATGGACGAGAGAATAAAAACCTATGAAGAAACGATCGGCAACTGGAAAGAAATCGATAATTTCAAGATTGTTGACAGCAAAATTACCAAGCTTGAAAAAATGGCAACCTTTGATAATTTGCTTTCCTCGCCGGTAGAATTATGGGATTTTGAATATCGCCTGAAACCCAATATAGATCTAGATGTAATGCCTATGGGCGTGCCCACGGATGACGGATGGATTACGGAAACTGCCGATGACATGGGAAAACCAATACTGGTTGTTTCTTATGAGGGTGCCAAGCTCCAGTATCTGGGACATATTTTCTGGGGCGCCTTTGCCGACTTTTCCACGCCAGCAAATCAGGAAACTGCACTGCGCGAATTTCTGGAAAGAATGGAGCTGTTGTCCCCGGAAACCTACAGCGGGGATCATGTCATTGTAAAATTTCCCCTTTCGACGGGGGAAACCTGCCAGCTATTTTTATCCCAACCGGCTGTTCAGGGGGAGCATGGCATCTGGTGCGTGGAGCGCTGGATGGATGGGAACGGTACTGTATATTATGAAACGCCGGACACCGAAGGTTTGCCAGCAGACTATTACAGAGGGCTGCAAAAGGAAGTCGGGCAAGGGCATAGGCCAGGGTTACTGGATCCCCTGCAGGTCGCTATTGAATTTATTAAAAATGGCCTGGGCCAATGGCAGGTTACCATGGGTGATCTTGTGCCCCACTATGCAGCGACGGTAGAGGACTTTTTAGAAACCCCGGTCAGCCATTTTATCGGTTTTATCTCCAACTTTAAAAATGATGATCGGCCTTACTTCCATCTGGATCAAATCGAATGGTTAACGCAGGAGGATACAGCAAGGCTGGAGGAACTTGGCATTGATCCTGATAAGGAGATGCCGAACGGATTTTATATACACAACCCCAAAAGCTACCCCATGTATTGTGGGGTAACAGAACAAACCCAATACCAGGTTATCGATTTGGATGGGGACGCTTCCCACAAATCTGTCACCAAGGAGGAATTTATAGAGCATCTCGAACAGTATATGAATTTCATGCCGCCATTTTGGGTTACCACAAAAGACGGCTACGTGCAAAGCATTACCGAGCAATATGTGCCATAAAACATCAGGC
>DUNV01000014.1 GCA_012839215.1 Bacillota bacterium | reverse complement strand
TGAGTTACCCAAATGATCAAGCATGAACCCAGGAATAACGGCACAGGTGCGGTTTGAAAGACCGCGCGGGACCGCACCTGATCCCTGCCGTCGATATTATATTTGCGTCGATATTATATTTGCTATTATAATTGCTGCGAGGTAGCGATACAGTGCTACCCGGCAGTTTTAGCGCGCCCCAATGGACCTATGCTATAATTAGTATGATCCAAAAGGCCGGGCCGCCGGTTTGGCTGCCAACACTGTCGGCCTTTTAGGAATGGGAAGGGGCACCATGAATCGGCAAAACGATGAACAATTTATGCAGGAGGCGCTGCGGCTGGCCGGGGAGGCCTGCAAGCGGGAAGAAGTGCCGGTTGGGGCAGTGCTCGTTTATGAAGGGCGGGTGCTGGCCGGGGATCATAACCGCCGCGAGGAGTGGCAGGATGCCACTGCGCATGCGGAAATTTTGGTTTTGCGCCGGGCCGGACAACTGCTAAATAGTTGGCGGCTACCGGGGGCGACCCTTTATGTTACCCTGGAGCCATGCCCCATGTGTGCGGGGGCGCTCATCCAGGCCCGGGTCTCCCGGCTTGTTTTCGGCTGCCGTGATCCCAAGGCCGGTGCGGTTGTTTCCCTCTATGATCTGTTGGGCGACCGGCGCCTTAACCACCAGGTGGAGTTTACCGAGGGTATCCTGCGTGAGGAATGTGCGGAAATTTTGAGGAGTTTTTTCCGGCAACGGAGATGACTGAGAATATACCACTTTAAAAAGTGAAACTGCAGCCCGGATATGGTTGGCCCGGGCTTCTTTTGCCTTGCTTTACAAACATTTTTGTCTATTGTATAATTGATACTGCCGCCAAGGGAATATATGTGGGGCATTTATAGTTGTTTTACGTGGAGAGATGGCCGAGTCCGGCTGAAGGCGCACGACTCGAAATCGTGTAACGGTTGATCCCGTTCGTGGGTTCGAATCCCACTCTCTCCGCCATTTAGGCGCTTCGGGCCCCTTCTTGGGAGGGGCTTTTTTACGTAAATTACACATTAATTTCACATTATTTTTTTCACAAGCAAAAAAAAAGTTATTTACCCCAAATAGTTTCTTCAATAGTTTCTGCAATTTGCTCTTGAACCGAGCGCTCAAGGTGTCCATAAAGATCCGTGTAAATTTGAATAGTGCTATGCCCAAGACGATCACTGCCTCCCTTATCTGGCACGTTCTGCCCAACCATTAAAGCTGCATTTGAATGGCGAAGGTCATGAAACCTTATTCCTGGTAGACCGTATTTTTTCATACGGGCCGAGAATGTGCGAGACATGTCGCCCACCATTGTATAGTTAAACCTAATTTTAATTAGTCCGTTTTCTAGATCTACATTTCTCCATTGCAGTCCTAAAGTTTCACCTCGGCGCAAACCCAGCGACACGGCCAACATGACAGGCATATATAAATCATCATCTTTAAAAGCATCTAGCATATCCTTGATTTGCGCTATTGTCAAAAAAGCAGCTTTTTGTGGGTTATCTTTTCAAGTGTATAAAATAACACCTTTACAGCAATTGTTAATATTCTTAACTCTCTTTCGGTATAAATGCGCACGGTTAGATCTCCTTTGCCTATCTTTATGGTTTTAGCAGTTCGTTAATTGTAAGGCCTGCCTGCTTTAGAATTGATGCAAGTGTTCCCGGGGCCAATTCTTTATGTAAAGGTACGATGACAGTTTTTCGTTTTTGATGCAAAATGGTCCTCATTTTCACATGGCTGCCCCTTTGACCCACCTTTAAAAAACCTAGATCCTCCAACAACTTGATAACCTGTTTGCCTGATAATATCGGTGTCATTTTAGGCATCAACCTCAATTTCCAGCGGCGCAATAATGGGTGGCTGAAAATCTAATACAGGGTATTCGTCCTCAAAATAAAGCTGCAAGGCTTCTTTTAAATTAGCCAGAGCCTCTTCCATAGTTTCACCCTGGGAGGCGACCTCCACCTCAAGGCTTTTGGCTACATACCATTTTCCTTCTTTAATTATTATGGCGGTAAGACGTTTGGTTGCCATTATCACATACCTCCTTGTTAAAAAAACTATTTTATACGGTAGTTTACCCTTTGTTCTAATGCTGACACGGGTCCATCGCTATATAAGTCATTATTTTTTATATGCTTATTTTCATGTAAAAATGTTTTGGCTTGCATTTCATAGGCAAGGTTCCGATTAATATACACATTGTAGTTTCCATCTGGATCCGTTACTGTTAACCCTCGCACTGTTTGTTGGCAGACTGAGCAACCGTATGAAAGTATTCATCTCCAATTATTAATCCTTCAAAGCTTCAATAATCCTCATGGCTTTTTCAATATCTTCTTTGGTTGATTTTTGGGAAAGGCTGAATAGTGTTTTCATTTCGGGGCGTTTGTGTAGGGTCTCAAGTATTTCATCTATTCCATCTACTTCATCAGATGAAGTGTATTTTTTTGCTCCGGTGCGACCTAATAGATAATCTACAGTGACTTCAAAAAAATTAGCCAGGGCCTCAATTGTTTTTAAATCTGGCTCACGTTTACCCAATTCGTATTTGCCATAAGTAGATTGATCAATTTTTAGGGCATTGGCAACTTCTTTTCTATTTAACCTCCTTTCTCTTCTTAATTTTTCCAACCTATCTTTTAACACATTATCACCCCCTGTTCATATCTATAATATTTGACAAAATGTCTAATGTAAACACTTAAAATAAGTATAGCCAAAGGGTCTATAATTTATAGCAAACCCTTAATAAGTAGACGGGGTGGCTATAATGTAATAGATAGAACGTCTAAGCGGAGGTAAACAAATGCGAAAATGGTTCAAGGATATACGAATAAATAAGGAATTAACCCAATCTGATGTAGCCATTGCGTCCAACGTTGATGTAACAACAATAAATACTAGTTCAATGTAATGAGTATCTTAGGATCCCCCCTAACATGAGTGCTTTAATTTTGGAGAGACACAATAAGGGCTTGGGTGAATATTTAATGGCGCAGATACCGGCTCCTTCGGGACCTGGAGATAACAGAATAAAGATAGTAGGGTTTAAAAAGGATTTCCGGGCAAATAAAGGGGGCCTTAGTTGTGCAACCGTATGATGAAATAAAAAGTTACTAAAATTCACAAACCGAAACCCCAGTGGACAATGATTGCCTTAACTGCCGCCTTGATGCTGGCAGGGCTGTTTTCCAATTACTTAATCGGTTTTCCCGGTAATGCCTCCAGGGTTATCCTTGTAGCCTACATCGCCGCCCTGACTGTTTTTGCGTGCTGTTATTTTCTTGATTTCTCCATTCTTGGGAAATATGCTAGGCATTTCTATTTTGGCATCCTTGCTGTTTCGATAATTGGGATTTTGTTTGGCCGCCAAGTAAACGGCGGGGCTTTTTTCTTTCCAGGCAGGTTTTCCGCCAGCCTCTCATATCTTTCCTTAATATTTCCCCTGGCCTACTCTCTGCTAGTTTATGCTTTGCGGCAGAACGGATTAAGGGGCCTGGTACTGTCTGGCCTGGGTTACATCCCGCCTGCGCTTGTCCTGCTGCTGATACCATCCTTTACGGGTTTTGCTTTATTTACAGTTTTGGCGCTTGTTATCCTTGTTACGTCTATCCTAAAGGGATGGTTTGGCATTGATAAAAGGCAGGGCCTGGTGTTAACCTTGATGCCAGCTGTATTTGCGTTTATGATCACAGTTTTCTATGCCTTAAACAATCATTACGTTTTACCAAGGCTTTACGCCGCAATCAATCCATATGGCGACCCAATAGGTTACGGTTACATCCAATGCCTGGTGCGGGATTTGCTGGCAAGCTCCCGGTTCTGGGGCAATAGTATGATAAGCTGTAGGCAAATAAGTGCCTTCAGGTGGTTGATTATGGGTAATTCAGCAGGAAAGTTGTTTACATCTAGCCCCATTGGGCTTAATAATTTGGATCTTGGGGCAGGTGTATGGCAGATAACACGTGGTAAAAAATTGATACCCAATGCCATATTGGTTCGCCAAATATAGCTTATCCTCGTAATTATGCTGATTGATGATTTCAAAGTGTTGAAAGCTCTTCTTCCCGGCGTTCCACTTTGATGTCCCGGCGGGCCAGTTCCTGTAGAAAGGTGTCAGCGCCAATGGCGCCTTCGGCCTCCGGTCCAAAAACGCCGTAGCGGCTGATTATCCCTTTTGCCAACATGCCGGCCCCGATGCTGAGGGGGATCCCCGTCAGCCTTCTCATCTGATCGACTGTGGCATAGCTGATGCGCATATTTTTCCCGCCGCGCCAGCCCGTGATCTCCACCTTTGCCCCGGAGAGGGCGCGTTTTTTATTTGTGGGAAAGAGGGGCAACATTTTTTTCATCAGCCAACCGAGCTTTTGCTTTCGGGAGGCTGTCGAGGTAAGGCCCAGGGCTACCATCGTTTTGGCCAGGATGTGCAGGTAACTTTCGGCCAGGCCGCCCTTGAGTGTCACCTCCCGCAGCCCCGGCAGGTAGCGGGGCAGGGTAACCGGTTCCGGGTGGCCAAGATGAAAGACTTGCACTTTGCCCAGCGGTGCCGGAAATTCCACGATTTCCTTGCCTGTGCCCGCCTTAACCTCTACAGCCCGACCTTGCCGGAAGGAGGCCACCCTGCCGGTAAAAATATGCAGCGTGTGCAAAATAACGGCCTGGCCCTCAGAATCCCCCACACTGCCGGCCCAATAGACGCCAATTGATTCTGTCTCCTCCAGTTCTTCAAAACCCTTGCGGGCAAAGATGCTGGTGATGCCAGGT
>DUNV01000013.1 GCA_012839215.1 Bacillota bacterium | reverse complement strand
GTGCCGAACAAGAGCAGAAAGCAGATTTCCTCATAGCCATGCCTACGTTCCTGCTGCAGGCCCTTGACCAGCTCGTTAATTTCTATACCCCGATAATAAAGGCGCCCTTCCTGGGCGATTTTTTCCCCATCATCAACGATATAACCATGGACCTCACCGATATCTGTCAACCCGATTAGAACCCCGGTACCATCACTGTTTCTCAGTCCACGTTTTGTATTATATTTCCCATACATTTCCGGTTGGATGAAATTGTTCCTTTCAGCCATAACGGAAAGGGCATGGAAAAGCTTATCATCGAATACGGAGGGCTCTGGTTTGCCAGGCCTCATTTTCCTCACCCCAAACACATGCAAATAAAAGTACTGAAAGGGTAATAATTCGACAATAAACAGCAAATCCCTTTATTTATGTCTAGCCACCCATCAAACTTTTATTGACTGTAGGCAGGGGGCATGATCGTATACCCCTTTAGTTTCCCGTATTCAAGATATTTATCATAGAGTTTCAACTCCTCGATCATAAAATTAAAAAACAGTTCTCTAATTTTAGGAGTCGTGCTATGCATAAAAGCCGCCATATGGGTGGGCAGGAAAGACTGGATTCCTCTGAGTACCCGCCTGTAAATATGCCTGTCTGAAAAGGGATCGGAGGTGCCGGAAACCTTTGTCTGTTTTGGTGGCCTCAGAGGCAGGGGCAAACCATACAGAACGGCTTCCTTTTCCAAAATCCCAATATTCTTACTGAGGGTATTTTTCCCCGTTGCCAGGATTATTTTTAGATCCCCATCCCTGATAAAGGGTTCAAAGGTTTCTGTGATATGCAGGACGCTATACCTCTGCACCAAGTGGCTCCAGAGGTGATAGGCCTCGCTAACATTGATGTTTCGCTGCAAATCCTTGGTGGACATGCATGCCTCTTTAATCTTTTGCACTTTCTCGAGTATCTTCATCTCCGCATCTTCCCTCTATGCTTTGTAATCGGGAGGTTCATGAATAAAACCCTTTAACTTACCATATTCGATAACTAAATCCTGTACCTCCATCGCCTTTAAAAGATGATCCTTTAAAGCTTTTCTTGCTTTAGGAGAAGTGCTATTCATAAAACCATGGGCGAGAACAGGAAAAAATGATTGGAACCCTTCAAAGATGCCTTCAAAGATAAACCTATCAGTGAAATGCTCCAGTTTTACAGTCGTTCTATTATCGGCAGGAGGCCTAATGGGCTGCGGTATGCCATAATCCTCCATCAGGCCTTCCATTGATTCCACGCCGCCCCTCAGGCTCTTCTCCACCTGGCCAACGACAAATTTAAGATCATTACCCTCGATAAAATTGCGCAGGATACCAATGGTTTCCAAAAGATCATATTTTAGTACCAGCGTATCCCAGATATAAAAAACAGCACTGATGTTGATGCCTTTTCGTTTTTCATCTGTTGATTTGCCGATTTCCGTTATCTTTTGGATTTTATCCATGATGTCTACCATAACCAGGCCTACCTCCATCATAAACACCTTGTTCAAGTAATTTACCCAAAAATTTTCAACTTATGTAACCTGGTTGCTAGTGGTTCTCTGTCATCGCTACTAATTTTTTAGCCAACTCGTGAATATTTTGGATAGAGGCAAAAATTTCCTGTGAACCGCTGGCCTGCACATGGGAAATTTCCCTAATATTGCTGACAGCACTGCTTATTTCTTCACTTGTTTCTGCCAAAATGCCAAGGATGGGGTTAATTCCCTGGATTGAATCGCTACTATCCTTGGACAACTTGCGGATCTCCTTGGCCACAACATCAAACCCTTTTCCCAATTCCCCTACCCTGGCAGCTTCAATGGAGGCGTTGAGACCAAGAAGATTCGTCTGCGAGGCGATTTTTCCAATAATTTTTAGTATATTATCCGTTTTGCTGGCATTATCGCTGAGAATAGTAGAATAGTTAGCCAGGTTATCGCTTATAGCCATCAATTCCTGGGACTTAGCGGCAAATTCCTCCATAATTTCGCTAGTTTCATCAATAGATTTCTCCACTTCGTCGGCCATTTCCAGGACCTGATCCTCTTTGGCAAGAGATATATTAATTGAAATTGCACCGAGCAGCTCATGATCATCATCATCATAAAGCGGCAAAGCTACCCCCAGATAGGGGAAACCAAATATTTCTTTGCCTATTTTGCGTACTATTTTCTGCCTTTTAATGATTGATTCTACCACTGCGGAAGTATCGTGTACAACATTGCCCACTTCCACCGGTAATTTGATCGTTTCACCGGGAACATAGCTCAGGATTGTCCTGTTTTTTGCCTCTGCAACAACAATAGCCACATCAGACATATTCAGCTCCCTTAAAAGTGGCGCCACCCTCACAAAACAGTCCAGTACGTTAACACCTTCCATGTTTCGACCCCCTCCCATTTAATAAAAGCAGTTCTAAAAAACTTTATTTAAGTATAATTCCCCATATAAATACCCCCCCTTTTGTAATTATTGCTGAAAACAAGTTATGCTTGAACTTGTTGCTCCGTTTTTTTATGGGGAAATGTCTCGGGCATAAGGAAAACAGTGAGAAGAAAAGAAGCCAGGATGCATAGGCCATAAACAAGAAAGACCTTCCTATAAACAAGATGCACGTCCGCTATATTCTGCAAATAATTAATATAGACCCCGGTTAGGCTTTGGAAAAAACCGGCACTGAGTATTTGGATAGTATTAAGCATGCCCACTACCGTCCCTGTCACTGCTAGGGGAACCAGTTCCTTGACACATGACATGTTGATCAAAAAGACAGACCCAAAAAGGCCAAAAACAAAATACAACATTGATAAGAGAAAAAATCCGGGATAGGCTTTTAGTAAATACAGGCAAACAATGGAAAAAAACATCATTAATGTTCCAATCAGCAGCAATGGGCGGCGCGCACCGAGGTAGCGTTCAGATAAAACGCTCCAAAAGGGGCCGCCGATCATCACCCCGATGGAAATAAACATCAAAATGATCCCCGCATCCTCCCTGCCCAGGTTGAAAACATCCTGCAGATAGAGACAACCCCAGAGAGCCTGGAAACCGAAGAGTATGCCATAGACAAAAAAGGCCCACAGCAGAAAAAAGATAACCTTATAATATTTCGCCAGCGTGCCGATAACAGGTCTACCTTTTTCCCCTGTTTGATGCCCCCTCGCGGGATGATCACCCCCGGAATGCTTATCCCCTTTATCAACGGGCCTGCCAGGCAAAAGAAACCAGGCAACAATTAGTAGTATCAGGTAAAAAACAAAAGTTGTTGCAAATGGCATCCTCCAGTTTGTTGTTTCAACGAACAACGCCAAGGGAAAGGCAGCCAGTATAGGGCCAATATTGGCCACTGAGCTGATCAGGCTGGTCATTCTGGCGAAATATTGGGGCTGAAAGGATATGGAGACATACTTAACCGAAGGAATAAAAACCCCTGCAGTCCCAATACCAATCATCAACCTTGCCCAGGAAAGGATGGAGATGCTCTTTGCCAGACAAAAAAGTATTGTCCCGCCTACGCCGATAAGACCAAAGGTGATCACCGTCCGGCGAACACCAAAACGATCAGCAATATAGCCGACAGGCATTTGCAGGATACCGTAGACCCAAAAAAATATGGAAGAGATTATTCCCAGCGTTACGGGCGTAAGTAGGAATTCCTGCATCAGATCATTGGCAATTACCGCCATGCTGGAACGAAGAAAAAGTGTAATTGTAAACAGGATAGAAAGAAGGCCTACGTTAACAACATTTCTGTTTTTCATGTCTGCGATGCCCCTTTCTGAAGAGTTTTTCTAGTCACACCCTTCTGTAAATATTACTATTATTCCTGCTAAATTATCATGGAAACGGAAATTAATCCATATGTTCAGGCCTTTAAAAAAAATGTTGACCCTTTTGTTCCCCCCGTCGTATAATAGTGATGAAAAGGGGAGTAGCCGGTAGGACTAACTGCCGATCAGGGTCAACATACACGGTATTTTATACCTGGCCCTTCGCTTGCAAATGACAAGTGGCAAGACCTTTGGCATGCCATCTAAACATGCCGGGGATCTTGCTTTTTTATTGGGTAGACTAAAAAATGAAATGGAGGAGTTTTTATGCCTGATTGGTCCACCTGTACTAGGGAAGAAGCACTTAGGAGGCTACGATCAGATGCACCCCGGGGGCTGGGGATTGCCGAGGTGACTCAGCGGCAACATAGATATGGGTTGAACCTATTGCCGACCCAAAAGCCCCTATCCCTCTGGCGGCGTTTTTTTGCTCAATTTGCCGATTTTCTGGTGGCAATTCTCTTGGTTGCCGCCGCAATCTCCTTTTCCCTTGGGGAAAGCACTGATGCCCTCGTCATATTGGTAGTCATCGCTATTAACGCTATTTTAGGAACTATCCAGGAATACCGTGCCGAAAAAGCCCTTGATGCCCTCAAAACACTTTCCGCCCCTACGGCTAGAGTTATCCGGGATGGAGAAATTGGTGAAGTGCCGGCCCGCAAATTGGTCCCGGGTGACGTGGTGATAATAGAAACGGGAGATTTTGTGCCAGCCGATGGGAGGCTACTGGAAACGGCCGACTTAAAAATAGATCAGTCTGCCCTTACCGGGGAATCCAGGCCTGTGGAAAAAAAGGCTGACTCCCTGCTAGACGGGGAAGCACCTCTGGCAGAAAAGGAAAACATGGTGCACATGGGCACCACGGTTACTTTTGGCCGCGGAAAGGCCGTTGTCACCGGCACAGGGATGTATACAGAAATCGGCAGGATTGCCGGTTTGATTGAAAATGCCGGTGAAAGCAAAACCCCCCTGCAAGGGAAGCTGGCCCGTTTTGGTCACCAGCTTGGGCTACTGACAATTCTTTTGTGCCTGCTTGTTTTTTTCCTGGGCATCACCAAGGGAAACAGTTTTAGCGACATGTTTTTTCTAGCGGTTAGCCTGGCCGTGGCGGCCATCCCCGAGGGTCTTCCGGCGGTTGTCACCATTGTGCTGGCACTGGGTGTGCAGCGGATGGCCAGACGGGGTGCCATCATCCGCAAGCTTCCCGCAGTGGAAACGCTTGGTACGGCCACTGTAATCTGTTCTGATAAAACAGGCACCCTGACGCACAATGCCATGACGGTCAGAAAGGTGATTACAGGCAGCAACAGTTTACAAGTTAGCGGCGAAGGTTACGAGACAGTCGGCAAATTTACAAAGGAAGGTAAAATTATGGAACCAGCAGACGATCCGCCGCTTTCCATACTGTTGAAAATTGCCCTCCTCAACAATAATGCCTCGCTAGCTAAAAATAATGGGGCCACACAGGTAATAGGCGATCCTACTGAGGGCGCCCTCATTGCCCTGGCCGGCAAGGCCGGCTATGATAAAAAGGGTTTGGAAGCCGCTTTGCCGCGCCTAAAGGAGTATCCTTTCGATTCCAAGCGCAAGATGATGACTACCGTACACCATGGGAACTTGCCAGAATGGCCGGATGGAGCAGGGGCTAGGGATTTTTTGATGACCAAGGGGGCCCCGGGGGAAGTGCTGGAAAGGTGCAGTACGTGGCTTGGCTATGATGGGATTCAGAAAATGGATCCTGGCAAGCAGGAATACTTCCTTAATGAAAATAGCAAAATGGCGAGGCAAGCCCTGCGTGTCCTGGCCTTTGCCCTCAAGCCCCTGGAAGGGGAACCACCCGAAAATGCAGAGGAGGCTGAAACGGGGCTGGTTTTCGTGGGGCTTGCGGGAATGATCGATCCACCCAGGCAGGAAGCCGGGCAGGCACTGGAACTCTGCCGGCAGGCGGGGATACGCGTAAAAATGATCACCGGGGATCACAAGGAAACAGCACAGGCTATTGCCCGGGAAATGGGGTTGGCCATGAATGATGATGAGGCAATCAGCGGCAGTGAACTGGATCGGCTGGATCGACAGGAGCTGCGCGAAAGAGTTGACAGTTTTTCCGTCTTTGCCCGGGTTTCCCCGGAACACAAGGTCCGCATCGTGGAGGCACTGCAGGCCCGGGGGGAAATAGTGGCCATGACCGGCGATGGAATCAACGATGCCCCCGCCCTAAAAAAAGCCCATATCGGAACTGCCATGGGTCTGACGGGCACCGACGTGGCCAAGGAGGCAGCGGAAATGGTCCTGGCTGATGATAATTTTGCCACCATCGTGCATGCTGTCCAGGAAGGCCGTGTAATTTTTGAAAATATTAGAAAGGCAATTTATTTTTTGCTTTCCGCCAATGTGGGGGAAATCCTCACAATTATAGGGGCGATGGTGCTTGGATGGCCCCTGCCCCTGCTGCCCATCCAGCTTTTGTGGATAAACCTGGTTACCGACAGCCTACCGGCCCTCTCTTTAGGGGTGGAACCGCCGGAACGGGGCACTATGCAACAACCGCCAAGGGGATACCAGGAAGGCATTTTCCAGCGGGGGGGAGGAATAACGATAGCTGTCTATGGCATCTTTATTGCTGCCATAACACTTCTGGCATTTTATGCAGGTTGGCAGGAATCCACCGTCAAGGGGCAGACAATGGCCTTTGCTGCCCTGGCCCTTAGCCAACTTGTACACGTCATAAATTTCCGCTCGCTAAAGGAGTCTGCCTTGCGGCGCGGCCTTTTTGGAAACAGGCTACTCCTCGTAGGGATGGGTTTCTCAATTGCATTGCAGCTTACTGTACTCCTTGCACCATTTCCTATGTCCATTTTTAGGACAGTTGCACTTGCGAGCGGTGACTGGCTCTTAATCACTGCCCTAGCCTCCTCCACCCTCGCCTTCGGAGAGCTATGGAAACGCTAAAATTAATATGCCCGCTCTTTCAAAATTATAATGGGCCATCAAACAAATGATTTGATGGCCCAGCATCGCCGGCATATTGGAAAGTTGCCGGCGCCCCCACCAAGCATTAATTAGGAATCTTACTTGGCCTTATTAATGATCTCCTCTGCGCGCTCATGCATATTGGGGTAAAGATCATTGGGGACGGCAGGCCTCCCCAGCTTCATCAATACCTGATATCTGGCACATTTTGTTTTATCCCCTTCACAATACCGTTCCTTATATAACTTGCCCACACCGCTATCAATATCCATTTTACCGGTGTAAAACAGGCATGTTTCAAGGTATTCACATTTCATTTGCTAAAAATCTCCTCCCCATTCCAGTCCGATTGCTATTTTTACTGATCTTTGATCATATCTGCCAGGAGCTCCCCGCCTACCCCAACATTTTCATGCTCACTTTTCCTTAAATAAACAACAAAGGCCGATTCATCAATTCCTGTCAATTCGCTGGCCTTTTTTGTAAAGGAGCTGATAAGTTCCTTTTTCTTATCCCTTTCCAGTTCCGGCCCATAAAAAAATATCGTTGGCACAAAATTCACCTCCCCTAAAGAAATTTAGCATTAATTTATTTGTTTTCCATTATAATGGCTTGACTGTTAATTTGCAAATTTAACCAGCCCCCGTAGCCTAGAACCCCCTGCACAATAAATCCAGAAAGTAATCCGCCAACAATATACCTAGAAAAAAACTGTATATAACATATGTAGGTATACTAATATGCATTATATACAGTTTATATCTTTCACAGCCTAAATTTTTACCAACAAGCTTGGATTTTGACTCCCTAAAATATTATTATTTTACCTTTGCCAATGGGAGCCCGAAGAAGAGTCCGTTCCGGGAAAATGCAATGTCTGCATTATCCTATCCAGCTTGATTGGTTCTAGATACTCCAAGTATTGTTTATGGCTCGTTATCCGAACCACCTTGCCCAAAATATTAACCCCCTTACTCCTACTCGCCAGACAACCATCAATGTAGCCACTATGTTTTTTAATAGCCGATGCAAGCTTTTCGGCCAACCATACGTACTTTACCAAATGATCGGGACGTTTGGCCTTGTTATAGTAATGCCGGATAAAACTACCATATATTGATATGTTTGAAGTAACATCTTTTCCTTGAGACATCATCTGTGTTATATAACAATCAAAATAATTAAATTGCATATATCCGGGTGTTTCAGAGGTTTCAATAAAGTCTTTGTAGCAGGGATCGATATCCAGTATCTGATAGACACCTTTTTGCAGTAGCACCCTTGGATAAACAGCTATGTTTGCTTCTATCCGCACAGCGCGAATAAAAGCAGGCCCCCAGATATTGTGCTCGTGGTAAATTTTGCCAAGCGCAATCGCACCCCTCAGAAGTAGGCCCGCACAATAGAGAGTATTCGTTATATCAACCAGAACCGAAAATAATTGGTTTACGTTTTCTTTTGGTGTTGTAACGATGATCGAGTCTGATACCCAAAGAAATTTAATACCCATCTTCTCTTGCCGCCTGGAAGAATATTTTTCAATAAATTGATTATAGATAACATGCAGGTTGACAATCAGATCATCTTTGTCGTCCTGGGTTACATTTTTATTCTCCATGACAGCATTACTAAAACCGATTATATCGGCAAACAAAACCAATTGATTATCTTTTAAATTTAGGTATAGTGCCTTGCTCATGCCCTCACTCCATCTTTAACATACACTACCTATATAATAATACAACACCCCACTTTCCCAGGCAACAAGCCAGGCATTAATTATGAATACCTTGACAGTGCATTTTGCGATCATATTAATTTGCCCCAGCAATCTAACTAAGATATATCACCATTAAAGATAAAGTTAATCAGTTCGTTAGGAAACAATGAAATCGCCTCCGCCTTTTCACTCAGGTAAACCAGGGTGTAATAAAATATTTCAACTATGCAATTTGGAACCTGGGCAAAATCTACAGGTACTTGTCCCAATGTTTATACTTTCTGCAAAATGGATCATTTTCCCTTTGATAGATAATGTATATTTTTATCGAATATTTATTGTTGAACTTCGGGTTTTTCCAACAAATAAAGGCCCAGTGTAGGGGGCCACCTAAATTATTGCTTTGATATTCGGTTTGCCGGGCTAATTTAACCAGTAAAAAAAGGGCCTATATGGAGGCCCCCAATTTTTTCCTGCTTTTCTTAACCCGGGATGACATCCCTGTTGAACCAGTGGATAAAGCCGCAATCGGTACAGATGAGTATAACGGCTGCCTCATCCAGCCAATCCAAACCCAAAAATGACATGCCCCTTGTGTTTAATAAGGCCCTTCCTTTATGGAAATGAATGTTTTTACATTGCAGGCAGGCAATTTCCTTTCCGTTTGCAGTTGTGTATCTTTTGCCTTTTGTTTCCTTTTCCTTTTGCCTTTGGTATTCTTTGCCCATCTTTCTATAATTTTCAAATTGCTCTTTGGAAAACACAAGCAAATCCCCCTATTCCTAGCCCCAGAAATTAATTATATTTTTCCTCAACCAGCTTACTCAACAGTGACACTTTTGGTCAGGTTGCGGGGGTTATCCACAGGGCACCCGCGGGCTATGGCGGTATGATAAGCCAAAAGCTGCAGGGGAATGACGGATAAAATGGGCATAAGGATATCCAGGGTGGCGGGTATTCTAAACAAGCCATCCACCTCCCGCTGGAATTCGTCCGTTGCCTCCCCTTCCTGGGCAAAGCAAAACACATGCCCCCCCCGGGCTTTGATTTCTTTGATATTACTCAGGGATTTTTCGATAATCGCCCTTTGGGTAACGAGAGCCACAACAGGGATCCCTTCGGTAACCAGGGCCAGGGTGCCGTGTTTTAGCTCGCCCGAGGCATAGGCCTCGGCATGAACATAGGAAATTTCCTCAAGTTTGAGTGCCCCTTCCAGGGCAACAGCATAATCAATGTTCCGGCCGATGTAAAAACAGCTTTCCCAGGGAGCAAGGTATGCAGCCATTTTTTGTATTTCATCAGTCCGTGCCAAGATAGTTTCTACCAGATCGGGTAGATTAAGCATGGCATTCCCGGCCTCCCCCAATTCTGCCCCGCTGAGGGATCCCTTTTCCTGTGCCAAATAGTATGTAATCAGATAAAGGGAAGAAAGCTGTGTCAAGTAGGCTTTGGTGGAGGCAACAGCAATCTCCGGGCCAGCCCAGGTAAAGAATACATTGTCGGCCTCCCGTGCCACAGAACTGCCAACTATGTTAGTAATGGCCAGGACCCTCTTGCCTTTCTTCCGGGCCAGCCTGAGCGCCGCCAGGGTATCAGCCGTTTCACCTGACTGGCTAATAACAATAAAGAGCATATTCTTGTCCAGGAGCGGTTCCCGGTAGCAAAACTCGGAGGCCAGATCCACCTCGACAGGTATCTTCAGGATCCTTTCCATAGTATATTTGGCAACCAGGCCGGCATGGTAAGAAGTGCCGCAGGCAATGATATAGATTTGTTCGATGGCACCAATTTCTTCGGGAGTAAGGTTTAACTCGGGCAGGGCAAATCCCCCCCCCGGCCCGCCCAGCCGGCCCTGCATGGTTCTACGCAGGGCCTGGGGTTGCTCCATAATTTCCTTGATCATGAAGTGGGGATAACCTTCTTTTTCCGCTTCAGCAGCATTCCAGGTAATTTCATCTACCTTTTTTGTCCGGATTTCACCCCGCGACGTATATATTTCCACCGCGTCTGCTGTTACAACAGCTATTTCTCCATTTTCCAGAATGTACGCCCGCCGTGTATGATCTAAAAAGGCAGGCACATCAGAGGCAACAAAATTCTCCCCCTCCCCCAGCCCAATAATCAGTGGGCAATCCCTGCGGGCACAAACCAGTTTTTCTTTTTCCCCATCATAGATGGCCGCCATGGCAAAGGAACCCTCAACCTTTTCCACGGTATTGGCCACAGCCCGAAAAAGATCCCCGTCAAAGAAATGTTCGATTAGGTGGGCGAGGACCTCGCTGTCTGTTTCTGAAATGAAACGGTGCCCGCGTTCTTCCAACCAGCGGCGCAGGTTCAGGTAATTCTCAATTATCCCATTATGGACAATAGCAAATTTTTGGGAGCAGTCGAGATGGGGGTGCGCATTAATATCAGAAGGAGCCCCGTGTGTAGCCCAGCGGATATGGCCGATTCCCGCCAGGCCTTGCAGATAACCATCTCCCCCAATCATTTTTTCAAGGATACTGATTTTGCCCATTGTTTTGGCTATTTTGAGTTCCTTGGGGCATAGGAGTGCCATGCCGGCGGAATCGTAGCCCCTATATTCCAGTTTTTTCAATCCGCTCAATAAAACAGGGTAAGCGCTTTGCCCTCCCGTATAGCCAACTATACCGCTCATGAGACATCCCCCAGTTTATAAATTATTGCCGTGGTATCATGCTACTACTATAGTATCCATATCTATTTAATTTGGTATCACTGTTTTTCCTGGCCAAGCTCCTCCCCGATCATCAAAGCAAGTTCAGAGGAAAGTTCATGGAGAAGGTCGTAATTTTCCCCTTCCACCATGATACGGATAAGAGGTTCGGTGCCGGAGGCCCGCACAAGGACCCTCCCCCAAGTGCCCAACCTTTTACGGGCTTGTTCCAAGGCGGCGGCCAACCGCGGGTTTTCTTGCCAGCCATCCTTTTCCCGCACGGGGCAGTTGACAAGGATCTGGGGAAACCGGGGCATAACCCCGGCCAGTTCCGATAAAGGAACCCCTTTTTCCACCATAACTTTGAGAAGTTGCAAAGCTGTCAGGAGCCCGTCACCGGTGGGTAGCAGGTGAGAAAAGATAACATGCCCCGACTGCTCACCCCCCAGAACATAGCCCCCTTTAAGCATTTTTTCCAGCACATAACGATCGCCAACCCTGGTGCGCAGTACCTGAAAACCTTTTTCCCTGGCCACCATCTCCAGCCCACCGTTGCTCATCACCGTGGCCACAACCGTATCGCCTGTGAGAAGACCTTTTTCTTTCATATGTATTCCACAGATAGCCAGGATTGCGTCCCCATCCACCAACTCCCCCTTTTCATCCACGGCAATGAGCCGATCGCCATCCCCATCAAAGGCCAGGCCTGCATGAGCCCCCACTTTCCTGACAGTCTCCTGCAACACGGCTGGATTCGTGGAACCGCAGCCCACATTAATATTAAGCCCGTCAGGATTGCCCGACAGTAGGGTCACCTCAGCCCCCAACTGTTTTAGCAGGCTGGGGGCAATATGATAAAGGGAGCCGTTGGCACAGTCCAAAACAACCTTGATCCCACGCAACGGTGGGGCACACCCTTCCAAAAAGGAAAGGTAATGCTCTACGGCATTTTCCCCGTGATAGGATCGCCCTATTTCCTTCCCCGAAGGCCGCGGCATAAAGTCCGCTTCTTGAAAGTAAAGGCGTTCCACTTCCTCTTCCAACTCAGAGTTAAGCTTGTGGCCCAGATTATTAAAAAATTTTAGGCCGTTATCCTGAAATGAGTTATGGGAAGCAGAAACCATGACCCCTCCCGCCGCCTTCATGTGCCTGATGAGGAAAGAAACCCCCGGGGTGGAAATAACCCCCAGGAGGTGAACATCGACCCCGGCCGAGGTAATTCCTGCCACCAGGGCACTTTCCAACATTTTTCCCGAAACGCGTGTATCCATGCCAATCACAAAACAGGGACGGGAAGAACCCTGTTGTTCTTTCAGCAAAGCTGCAACAGCCCGTCCAGTTTTTAATGCTATCTCCGGGGTCAGCTCCACATTGGCCACCCCACGAATTCCATCTGTCCCAAACATTCTGCCCATATTTCCCACCCTATTAAAGATTAATCTTCCACCAGAAAAAGTTTTACCTGAACTGTTCCATTGTCACCTGCCACCGGCTTGATTCCCTCCGGGAAAACCAGGGCCACCTCTTTGGCCATGCCGTTTTCCCATTCTTTCAAAGAAATCTTTTCGGTATGAATAGCATCAATATCCCTGAGCAGATTTTTGGGCCCCTGGACAGTGATTGTCGATGGATCGATATCGATCGTCTCCACTTTCTTTCCATTCCCATCGAAAACTGCCTCTACGGGAAGATCTTTTTGTGGGAAAGCAAAATTCACCTCTACATCAACATATTCGGGTGAAACAACCACATCATTAACGATCCTTCCAATGCTATCCACAGGGTAAAGCCGGACATTTTTACGGATTGATCCCTTCGCCACGTTAATATCCAGGTAGAAAATGACCCTTTTAGTAAGTTCAACCTTATTCCTGGGCCCTTGAACAAAAACCTGTTCCGGTTCAAAATATGATTCATCGACGATCATGCCATCTCTGTTCTCGCCCCGAAACTCAGGCTCGACCGGCATCTGCAGGACAATAAGATCTTCCAGGATAACAACAGAACTGGCCGGCTCGATCCGCACAACACTCATACCCGGTGGGGCAGTAGCATCAATGCGTACCTCATGCCGCCCCTCTTTTTTTCCGTTTAGGTTAATATATGCCTCTAGATCGGCAGGTGTTAACCCATCGAAAGAATGCTGGGGCCCCTGCAGGGTCACCTTGATGCTATTGACCACTTCTACGACGACCAGATCATCGCCCAGGTTGCGGTAGGCCAGGGGAATTTCCTCAAAGGTACGACGCATTTCGGTACTCAAGGTACCCTGATTGTCCCCGGAAACAAAAAACCAGAGAATCAGAGCCAGAAAAAATGATAGGATCTTGGTAAAAGTCGGGTTCTCGATTAGGCTATTCCTCTTCCTCAGTTGTTTCGGCATTGTTCTGGTTAAACCTCCGGGCGAAAATAGCGGGAATGACACTTTTTTTCGGTTTGCTAACAGAAAAGTACTGGCTGAGAAGCGTGCCACGCAAAGTTTTTTCATCGAGGTAACGGGTCAGTCTTCCATCGTGGGCAAGGGAGATAACCCCCGTTTCCTCGGATACAATAATTACCACAGCATCGGATATCTCCGTTATTCCCAACCCGGCCCTGTGCCGGGTTCCCAGCTCCTTGCTGAGATTGGGGTTTTCTGTCAGGGGTAGGTAACAGCCGGCAGCAGCCATGATTAAATCGCGAATAATCACTGCACCATCGTGCAGGGGACTGCGAGGCATAAAAATATTAACTATAAGTTCTGCTGTAACAAGGCCTTCGATTTTGATCCCTGTTTCCACATATTCTTTCAGGCCTGTTTTCCGCTCCAAGACGATTAGGGCACCTATCTTTTTTTTAACCAACACGGGAATTGCCTTGAGAAGTTCCTCCAACACAATTTGAAAGTTTTCCTCTTCATAATCAGAGGGCGATCCTTGAAAGATTTTGCCCCTGCCCAGTTGTTCAAGGGCGCGCCTTAGCTCCGGCTGGAAAACGATAGGAATGGCGACAAGTCCTATCGTCATCAGGCCCTGTAAAAACCAATTTATCGTTCTTAGCCCGAGCAGTCCACTCCCAACAAGGGCGATCAAAAGAACTACCAGCCCCTTCACCAGTTGTTCAGCCCGGGTGCCCCTGATGAGAACGATCAATCGGTAAAGTATATAGGTCACGATAGCTATATCGATAACATCCCGCCAATCGGGACGAAAATGGGTAATTCCGGCTAAAAGTTGTTCCCATACAAAAGCCACAGGGTACCCCCTTCCCTATGTGCTACAGCAAAAATTATATCGTCAATGTATCTATCATTTATACTTTATTTCTATTTTTTATCGCTAAATACCTCTATGCGATCGGATTTTTCACGGGTTACCAGGTAGAAATATATTCCTTTGTCAGCCTCACTGTTACCCCGCTGAGGGCCACCAGTCCCACCAGGTTGGGTATTGCCATCAATCCATTTAAAATATCTGCCAGTCCCCAAACAACCCGCAACCCACCGATAGAACCAACAAAAATAAATATTATCCATAAAAAACGGTAGGTCCTAGCCAAGCCCTTACCAAAAATATAGCCGGCACACTCTACCCCATAGTAATACCAGGTTAAAAGGGTGGAAAAAGCAAAAAAAATAAGTCCTATGGTCACGATATATTGCCCCATCTTCCCCGGCAATCCACGGCTAAAAGCCCAGGCAGTCATGGCCGACCCATCGAGTCCTGTTCGCCAGGCACCGGTAACGATGAGTACCAACGCAGTTAGGGTACAGATGATATGGGTATCAATAAATACCTCTAGGATGCCCCACATCCCCTGCCGGGAAGGGTGAGGTGTTCGGGCGGCCGCGTGGGCAATGGAGGCGCTTCCCAAACCCGCCTCATTGGTAAAAATACCACGGGCAATACCTATACGCCAGGCCTGAAGAACTGCCCCGCCGGCGACCCCACCCAAAGCGGCCTTCCCTTGAAAAGCTCCGGCAACAATGGTCAAAAATGCGGTGGGGATTTGGGTACGAAAGACAAAAAGGACAATAGATCCGCCCAGGAAGTAGAACAGGGCCATAAAAGGGACAATGGCCGAAGTGATCAGGGCAATCCGCCGTAGCCCCCCAAAAATGACCAAGCCACAAAGCAGGGCCATGATCGAGCCCGAGAGGTAAGGGGAAACCCCAAAGGTGGCGCCAGCCGCGCTGGAAACTGAATTCGCCTGGACCATGTTGCCAATCCCGAAAGCCGCCAGAGCCCCCAGTATGGAAAAAAGTGAAGCAAGCAGCGGACTGCGAAGCCCACTATGCAAAAAATACATCGGCCCCCCGGAAAAACTCCCCCCCGATCTGCTGCGATATTTTATCGCCAGGACTATTTCGCTATATTTTGTGGCCATACCAAAAAAGGCTGAAATCCACATCCAAAAGATAGCCCCGGGCCCCCCCAAAAAAAGGGCTGTGGCCACCCCGGTAATATTCCCCGTCCCGACGGTAGCAGCCAGGGCAGTTGTCAGTGCCTGGAATGGCGTGATCTCACCAACGGTCCTTTCCCCCCCGGGAGCAAATAGATCTCCCAAGGTGCTCCTAAGAACATATAAAAACTTTCTTAGCTGCAACCCCCGCAGCCGATAAGTTAGGAAAACCCCGGCAGAAAAAATAACCATCGTCAATGGCAGACCGATGATTACCTCATGAAAATGCTGCAAAATTCGCTCGATAGTAGTAACCCTCCAGGTGATCTTAATTTAAGGGCAATTACCCCCCACTTCATAAATATGCCCTGTCAAATTAATAGTATAACCACAGTTTTCGCACCTTTTCCCATCGAGGCCGGCATTTTGAACGCGGTAACCATCACGGGTAATAAGAGGCCGGCGGCATGAAGGACAAAACGTGGTGCTGTATTCATCATCCCTAATATTGCCGAGGTAAACGTAGGAAAGTTTTTGTGTGGCGATCTCCCAAACCTCTTGCATGGTAGTCAGTGATGTGGGAGGAATATCGAGGTGATAATTGGGGAAATAACGGCTAAAGTGAACAGGAATATTTTTATCCAGCGAGGCCACCCAACTGACAAACTCGCTGATTTCATCCGGGTTATCGTTAAGGGTATTAATAACGAGGTAGGTCAGTTCAACATGGCACCTCGTATGGGCCTTCTCCACCGTGCGGAGCACTTCCCCCAGCCCCCTGCCACGGCAATAACGCCGGTAGAAATTGTCATTGAAAGCCTTGACATCTATATTCGCGGCATCGATAAAAGGAAGAAGCTCCTCCAGCGGTTCGGGGTTAATATGGCCATTGGTCACCAGGACATTTTTAAACCCCTTTCCGGCCAGGAGCCCCGCTGTATCAAGGACAAATTCGTACCAGATTCCCGGTTCGTTGTAGGTATAGGCCACTCCGAGCTGTTCCTTCCGGGGGCGGCCCTTTAGTATATCCGGAAACATTTCGGGCCCGATTTCCTTCCACCCCGGGGCGTCCATGTCTTCTCCCCGTGCCAAAGTCCAGTTCTGGCAGAAGGCGCAATGCAGGTTGCAGCCGAAAGTACCAACCGAAAGGATCTCCCATCCCGGATAGAAATGATAAAGAGGCTTTTTTTCGATAGGATCCATGGCCATCGAGGCACAGCGTGCATAGTTAAGAGTTATCAACTTACCGGATTTTGCCTGGCGCACACCGCAGACCCCCTTCTGCCCATCTCTAATCCGGCAGCCGTGGGGGCAAAGAGTACAGTAAATATCCTCGCCTTCCCGGCGATAATAGAGCGCTTCTTTTTCAGGCATGCAAGGCCTCCTTTCCGTATGAACTTATCACAAATTTTATATCAGTTATTTTGTCTAGTAAAACCGGTTAACCCTGAAACGGAAGATTTCCACATCCTCGTGCGGGCCGATCCCAGCCTTCCTCCTGGTGATATCCAGTTGCAGCTCAACGGAATCAACCCCCTCGAGCGCGGGGAGCAACACCCCGCTTCGTTCGCCACTGCGAACAATGACACCGTAAACCTTGGGATCGAGCTGGGCAATACTTTCCACCTTTTCCGGTTCCGTCAACACATCGACACTATATTCCAGTTCTTCCAGTTCAGCCTCTGTAACCGGGGGGAATCTGGGATCCCGCAGGCCGGCATTGAGGGAATTGATAGCAATCTCCTCCAACAGGGTTTTTTCTGAAGGATAAATGGTGCCGATACAACCCCGCAGGGCACCATGTTTTTTCAAGGAAACAAAAACAGCTCCCGGCTGGTGAAATTCTTCCGGGAGATCAGGTGGAACCTGGAAACGTACCTGCCCCTTGACACTGCTTTCCAAAGCCTGGCGGGCAATATGTGTATGGAGGGATCCCCCTGTTCCTTGCGGTGTAAAAAGGGCCACCGCATAGCCAACGCCAAAAGGTCCTTCATAGGATAATACCTCCGGTTTTACCTCCTCCCCATCCAGGCACCCCAGCATGACTGCAATGGAACGCAGCCCACACTCCCCGGCAGCCTGGACTAGATCCATGTCCATCGTCAATATTTTGTCGACCTGGTAATCTTCAAGGTGCTTCACTAGCGTCCGATCAAATTCTTTGCCCCGGGGATGATAACCTGCCTGGGAGTCCCTGCTAAGCCGGTGGGAAAGATCGCTACTGGCCACGACCACAACTCTTCTTCCAAGCTCCTCCGCTGCCTTTTTTATAACTTTGCCAAAATTGTAAAGTTCCCGGTAGGATAGGGGTGCATAGGTAATGGCGACGCAGCGCTTGCCAGTCCCGGCCTCCTGCAAAAAATAAAGGGGGACGGTAACACCATGATCAAGGTTAAACTCCCCACTGGAACCGGATTCACTTGCCCCTTCAAGCAGGGCAACCCCGATCCCGGTTTCCCGGCTCCCTTTTTCAATGGCGCGGACAAGTTCCCGATCATTTTCCGCCGCAAGTTGCACGCCCGGAGCATAAAATCCGGCAAAATCGCCCTTTAGCCTGGTTTCACCGAGAATTGCCAGGGCATCCCTGTACATGGGACCATGCGGAGTAATAAAAACTATGGTCTCGCCATTTATCTTCGCAAGACGTTCGGCGAATATCTGCATGGCCTTTATCGTCTTTACTGCTTTTTTTTCTTCCCCACGCCCAACCTCAGGGATTATAATGGGCGGGTGGGGTGCAACCCCGGCTGCAATAATGCCCAAAAGATCATCTCCCTAACTAATTTTCTTCCCGTCCCCCTCCCGCAGAAGATAGCGGCGAAGGCTCGGGCCTGACAAATCTTTTGCCGGATGCTCCCTGCGGATCTCAAATTGTCTGGGTATCTTATACGAGGCCAGCTTGTTAAGGCAGTAATCCCGCAGTTCATCCTCCAGGATAACCCTTCCCTCCCGGGGAAAGATATATGCTTTAACAACTTCCCCATAATAATCGTCGGGTATACCCATGACAACTGCTTCCATGACCTTGGGATGGCGCCTAAGGACCTCCTCCACCTCCCGGGGGAAAACATTGTATCCACCCATAATGATCATGTCCTTTTTGCGATTGATAATATAAAAATAGCCATCCCGATCCATCTCGGCAATATCCCCAGTATAAAGCCATCCATCCCTGAGGACAAGGTTGGTTTCCTCAAGGTTGTTCCAGTAGCCTTTCATCACCTGGGGGCCGGAAATGGCAAGTTCACCAATTTCCCCCACCCCCAGCTCCCTTTCCGGTTCCTCTAGGCTGACAATTTTTGCCTGCGTATCGGAAATAGGCAACCCGATGCTCCCCATTTTTCTCCTACCCTTGGCGGGGTTGGAAATCGCCACCGGAGAGGATTCGACAAGACCGTAGCCCTCCATCAGGCGCGCACCGGTTAACTTTTCAAACTTCTCCCAAACCTCAGGGGGAAGCGGTGCCCCCCCAGAGTTTACATAATCAATGGAAGAAATATTATATTTCCTCACATCGGGATAGTTGTTAATAGCAGCAAACATTGTCGGAACCCCGGGGAAAAAAGATGGGCGTGTCTTGTTGATCGTTTTTAAAACCCTGTCAACCTCGAACCTGGTCAGCAGGATGAGCATGGATCCGGTAAAAACGCCCAGGTTGACAACAGATATCCCATAAATTTGCATAACGGGCAAAACGCCCAAGAAACGTTCTTCCCCATCCCTTAAAGAAGAAAACCACTCCCGGAACTGGACCGTATTGGCCACAAGGTTGAAATGTGTCAGCATAGCCCCTTTGAGGGTCCCCGTGACTCCTCCTGTATACTGCAGGATGGCTACATCCTTACGGGGATCAATTTCCACCGCGGGCGGGCTATCAGGAGCATTGCGGATTAACTGTGTAAAGCGATAAATTCCATCCCTATAATAGATATTGGCTGCCGTTCCCTTGCTTCGCTTCCGAAGAGAAAAAAACAGATTGGCAGGAAAGTTCAGATAGTCATGAAGGCCTGTCACCACTAGATTTTTAATCTTAGTCCGATCCTTAATATTAGAAATACGCCGGTAAACAGAGTCGATTAAAATCAAGTTTTCGACGCCGGCATCATTGATAATGTGTACAAGTTCCATCTCGGCGCTAAGGGGGTTAATTAAAACTGCAATGGCACCAATTTGCAAGATAGCAAAATAGCTAATCAATGCCTGTGGGGAGTTTGGCAAAATAATACCGACCCTTTCGCCTTTTTTAACACCAAGGCCGGCAAGTGCGGCGGCCATTTTGTTGACCTGGGCAAAAAGATCACGATACGAAAGTGTGGCACCCAAAAAGTTTGTTGCATTGCGCTGGGGAAACCGCCTTGCTGCCCGTGCCAGAATATAATGGACTGGGATTTCAGGATATTTAAGGGAAGGCCTGACCCCTTCCTCATAGTTGGCAATCCATAACGCATCCCTCGTACTGTTTTCCAAAACATTACCCCCTTTCACTAAACTGTGTCTAATGACTATTTCGCCAAAAGAATAAATTTTCCTACATAAATACAAAATAAACAGTCGGGTTACCCCTCGTGATTGGCATACCTGATTATTCCTGCATAAATTGCCCAGGCAATCTTTTTTTGATAATCGCTATCCAGCAATAGTGTGGCCTCCTCACGATTGGAAAGAAAACCCACCTCTACGATCGCCCCCGGTGCCCCAAGTTCCCTGAGAAGGAAAAAATCCCCGGCCTGTGGCAGACGATCAGTATTCTGCAAAACCCGGGTCAGTTCAGACTGTAGGCAGCCGGCTAGAATCTCACCATTTTCCTTGCCATTTTGATAAAATGTCTGGGCACCACGCCAATTTGCTGCCGGGAAGGAATTAGCGTGCACACTCACCAGTAGATCTACCCGGGAATTTTCCAGGATGGCGAGCCTGTTGTCCATATCCTTACGCTTTTTGGGTCCAGCCGCTGGCAGTTCCAGTAGATCCGCATCTGTCTTTCTGGTCATCACCACTTTGGCCCCTCCCTGTTGCAGATATTCCTCCAGGCAAAGGCCGATACCCAGGACAATATCCTTTTCGATAATCCCATCTTCGGAAATTACCACACCTGGATCGTAACCCCCATGCCCGGGATCCACTCCGATAACCATGTGAGAGAGAGGAAGCAGGGCAGAAGCAGGGCAACTTCTATTTAGATCGGCGAAATAGAAAAAAAGCAAAAAGGGCAACAGAAGAATAAAGACACCAAAAAGATAAAACCACCTGGGAATTTTTAAAGGCAAAAAAAGGATCATGCGCTTTTACACCCCAATTAATTTGTTTTTTCTTCCTTTTTATAATCCTATTAAAAAAAGGGGCATTTAAAAACCCGCGCGGTGGAAATTTGGCTAAAAACCTTCCGGCCAGGCTTCTGCTGGGGTGTATTTTTAAAAAAGGATTTTCATAATGATGATTAAGCGAAGTACCTTCGTAGCATTGGTAACTAGAAAAACATCCTCTTGATCATCGTAAAGTTCCGGCGGATGGCCTCTTCCCCCTGGACTATTTGCATATGCCCGGGCAAAAGCCATTCTAGATCTTCAATGTGGGACAGTTCTTCCACACTTTTACCTAGCGTTAAAAAATCCCCTCCCGGGAAATCTGTACGACCAATACTACCACTAAAAACAACATCCCCTGTAACGAGAGCGCGCTCATCGGGAAAATAAATACTGAGGGAACCGGGGGAATGGCCGGGGGTCAGATAAAGCACCACTTTATCCTTAATACCCCCTGTGCCCAGCTCCAGCTCCCCCTCCTGGAGATAGATATCGATCCTGGGACGCTCAGGGCTCTTGCCAGCCATCTGCTCAAAAAACTTCGCCATGATATCCATGCTAGTTTCCTCTTCCCTGTGCATAGCCACGCGTATTTGATATTCATCCTGTAAGAGCGCGGCCGCCTCGCAATGATCAGGATGGCCATGGGTGCAGATGATCAGATCAATCTTCTCAGGGGTAAATCCATCGGCTTTCATTTCCGCCAGCAACTTTTCTAAACATTTTTCATTGTATTCGTTATGTATATGCCCCGGATCCATGAGAATTTTTTTCTCACCGGCATAAAGGTAAGCATTACAGTTATTCCCCATGCCTTTCCAGGGGTAGGCATATATTTTTTCTGTGAGTTGCATCCATTTAACCTCCATTTTTGATATGATAAGATTATAACATAGTTTATAAGGAGATGGTAACTACCATGAAAAAGATCAAATCATCCCTGGAAATTGCCCTGGAAAGAGTAGGGGCACTGCAAACTGACAGGAAAGAATTGGAGAAATTAGATGAGGAAAAATATTTGAAAGCAGCCGCATCCCTAGGGAGCTCCTTATTGGAAGGGAAAACAAACAAGGAACAGATCGAGGAAAGCATGGGACGTTATCCACAGGAAATTCGCCAAAAAGCCTTTCATGTTTTAGCAAACCGGCTTGTGGAGGGAGTAAACCTGGCCAATACTACTGAAGTGCTGGAAACGATCACTTTTTTAACAGATGATATGGAAATTAAAAACATTTGCAAGAAAACCCTAACATCTTTCCGGGAACATCTTGATCGGTTAAAGAAAAAAGAGGCTGATCTACAGGAAAAGCATAGCCCCATTCTAAAAGAGAAACTGGTCAATGAGGGATTTCGGGGTAGCGCTCTGGCAGGATTCAACATTTCTGGCACAAAACCCTGGCGGGAGGCCCTGAACCGGTTCAACAATGATTATCAAGAGACGATGATGGCCTTTAAAAAACAGATAACAAGGGAGCTATCCCCGCCCCGCTAATGCCTTAAGGTCAGTTGTCTAAAATGGATAGCAACAACCTTTCCCGCAAACTGTCGATCTGGGCAAACTTCATCAGGGGGATGTACAGCCCCTCCAACTCATCGTGCAGCAACTTTGCCCGGGAAAGAAAGGAAACTGCCTGTTGAAAGGTTTTGTGCAAACCCTCTTGCAGCGCCCCCAGGTCGCCCCCAGCACCCGCCTGATCAAATCCCCGGCGCAAGGCAGGATGCAGCACTTCATCATCGATTACCACCTCATTAGCGCCGGAGGGGGAATAGCTGTGTGGCTGGGCGCTGCTGATGATGGCCGTATCTAGTGCCGGAATGACGAGATGTTCCATTCTTCTGGGATCAAAAGCGCAAGGGTATATTTCCACAAAGTAACCGTATTCGGTAATGCCAGCTAAGATTTTTGCCACAATCCTACTTTTTATCCCGCTGTTTTTGCCAACTAGAATGTAAACATGGGAAAGATGGCCTACAAGTGTATCCAGGTAATTTACCGGGCCATCAGGTGTAATAGCCGATGCAAACAGCCGGCGGGGTCTTTTTCGGATGAAAGTTGTTCTTCCTTCCGGTACTATTTTTTGCAGCAGATCCCCCACTAGGGAAAGCATGAGCGTCTGATTGGTATCCCGGAAACATCCTTCGAGAGCATCCCGGTAAAGTTTTGCCGCAGCCAGCATGTGGTAGGCCTGCCGGAAAGAATTGCTGATCTCATCCTGGAGCCCGATAATTGTTTTTTTTTGCTCCCTTAATTTCGCCGCATCCCAGTACTCCCCCAGATTAACAATTTCCTCCACCGCGCCGGGATATTTTGGTTCGATGATATGGGGTGAAGTGCCGTCCATGAGAGCAATCTTTCTTCCTGGTAGATAGAGCGCATCCAGGGAACCATTGGCCGAAGAGCAAAAATGGTATTCTAGATCATATCCACTTTCCGATAATGCCTTCGCTATCTTCGTCATAAAAGATGATTTCCCGGTCCCGGGGCCTCCTTTAAGGATGATAATGCGCTCTGCCTCCGGGCCGACAATCTGATCATATAACGAATAAAAACCATATGCTGAATTTGAACCGGGGAACAATTTCCTAATCCTTCCCATACCCTTCCTTTTCCCTCCAAAGACATTTTCTTGCCGCACACCTAGTTCCCTACCACTAGCCAGGGTACGGTAACCCCCTCCCTCTGTTATTTTATGCACAATAGATAGAAATAAGACATTCCTACATTGCAGGCAAAAGCCGAAGGGTTTTACAAAACCTTGCCAAAGGGGTAAAATGACGGGTAACTGTAGCAGAAGGAAAAGTGTAGATAATGAAAACAGATAAAGATAAAAATGAAGATAAAAAAGGAAAGGGGAATGCACATCCAACAGTCCTGGAGCTGTTTCTTGTCTTCTTGAAAGTAGGGGCCTTTACCATTGGCGGGGGATATGCCATGTTGCCCCTGATCCAGGAGGAGATAGTCCATAAAAGGAGGTGGATGAACACCGAAGAATTTCTGGAAACCCTGGGAATAACCCAATCGCTGCCGGGACCGATGGCTATTAACTTTGCCCTTTTGGCGGGCTATAAGCTAGGAGGGATCAGGGCAGGCCTTTTTTCCCTGTTTGGAGCAATACTGCCCTCTTTTCTTATAATAATGATCACCGCCATTTACCTTTGGCAGTACAGGGATAACGCCATCACACAAGCCGCTTTTAAAGGCATCCGGCCGGTAGTGGTGGCACTTATCATCTTTGCTGCCATCAGGTTGGGAAAAGAGATGATCGGCAATAGGCGCGGCCTAATCCTCTTCCTGTTCTTCCTGGGAGTTTTGCTCATCTTGCGTGCTCATCCGGCAGTAATTATTGCTGCGGGGGCACTGACCGGTTTCCTGAAACCCTCACTTGGAAAAAAAGCCGGAGGAGGCCCGCATAAATGACGACAATACTATTTGCTCTTTTTCTATCTTTTTTCCGTATTGGCCTTTTTGGTTTTGGAGGAGGGTATGCCATGCTGCCCCTGATGGAATTGGAAATTGTTCAAAGCCGAGGCTGGATAAATCCTTTCGAATTTATTGATATCATCGCTGTGGCGGAAATGACCCCGGGGGCCATAGCTATTAATGCAGCCACCTTTGTGGGCTACCGGGTGGCAGGCCTTGCAGGTGCAATCCTGTCCACTATCGGGGTTATTACACCCCCTTTGCTGCTCGTTCTGCCAGTTGGCTGGTTGGTCATCCGCTACCAGAAAAACAGGCGTTTGGAACAGGCCCTGCAGGGAATACACCCTGCTGTGCTTTCGCTCATCGTCCTGGCCGCATTTGTCCTGGGAGGCGAGGCCATGATCGATCTGCAAAGCTACACTGTTGCCGCTGTAAGCCTCATTCTCCTCTTTTATACAAGGATGCACCCTATAATCCTTATCATTCTGGGCGCAGCAGCCGGTATAATTTTATATGGTTTTTAAAATTTATTTATATATGTGGGTATACTATTCCTGCCCAAAATCATAAAATCTGACACTATGTTCATCCTCCTTATCCTTCCAGGAGATAGAAACATAGGTATTATCCCGGAAATCGTCGATTAGCTTACCCGTAGAGATGGCAGCGGGAATTCTTTCCCTCCACTGGGGATATCCTGCATCCATAAAGTATTTCAGTTTATAGCCAGGCTTTACGACAGAAAAAGTTTTTTCCTGCACGCTGTCATCTATCAACCCATCGGTTAGGGGACTGCCCATATGGATTTTCACATCCTTTACCATCCCATCCCCCTGGTAATAAACAAAACAGGAGGCCTCAAGCAGGGCTTCATCGGTGCCAAGATCAATACTCGTTTGGCGTTCCTCTATAAGCCATGTTGTTTTCCATAAAACATCCGGCCTGGCCAGGGTTTCCTCTGATTCCAGCCGCTCAAAAGTGCAACCGGCGGCTAACAAAAAAAAGCATCCCATCATGAGCAAAAGAAGTTTCTTCACAAATCTACCCCTTTCAGAATGCCTTATTGTCAGTCATATTTATATTATTGCGAACATTCCCGCAGATCAATCTTTTAGAGCGCTGAGGATAGAACGCAGTCTCTCGCGGTAACCAGCATTTTCTATAATTGTCCCCGTAACAACCACATCTGCACCCGCTTGCCTAACCCGGCGCGCATCCACAGCCGTTCGGATCCCACCCCCGACAATCAGAGGGATTGAAAGTTCTTTTTTGACAGCACGAATCATACCGGCGGGAACCGGCTGTGCGGCACTGATACCGGCTTCCAGATAGATATATTCCATACCAAAAAGTTCGGCTGCCACGGCATAGCTTGCCGCCATCCAATAGTTATCCCTGGGAATAAGGTCCAGATCCGCCGCTTCCCCTATTTTCATTCCCGGTTCAATGATTAAATACCCAACAGGTATTGTCTGGACTTCCATCCTTTTTAAAACAATGGCCGCCTTGGATTGTCCACCACTGATAAAGGAACAGTTTTTTGCATTGAGAAGACTGGAAAATAAGAGGGCATCGAAGGAAAAACAAAGTGCCTCGGCACCAACGGGGGAATAAACCACAGGTATCGATATTTTTTCCTTAATGGCACTTGCCGTCTCCAGAAGATTTTTCTGGGTCAGCCCACCCATGCCCACAACGAGGATAAGATCGCTTCCCACTTCTTGCGCAGTTAGTGCCAGCCTACCTGCAACATCAGCAGATTGTTTCATCGGGTCAATTAAGGTAATATGCACTGTACCATTTTTAACTTTTTCGTTCAAATAATTTGATATTAGCATAATCAACCTTCCCAGTTTTTCTTATTAACCCTTTTCCTATAATTTCATTATAATAGACTTTAGACTGTTTGACAACTACCAAGATATGCCCTTTTCAGAGCATAGCTGAACAAAAAATGCAAGAACAAGATAGGGGGGTTATCAATAGTCATTTAAAATCCCGCCTATTTGGCCACGAAACGTAGGCAACTGGAAATTAGATACAGCAACTACCCCCTCCCGGTAATTCTGTTATGCAATAAACAACAGTACAAAAAACCGCCAAAGGGAATTCTCCCCCCTGACGGTTGGCGATTGCCATGGGCAAACTTTGTAATTGTAAAGAAACCCGTGTGTAAAGAAACAAAAACTATCTCTTGGAAAATTGGGGAGCACGGCGGGCCTTTTTTAGTCCGTACTTTTTACGTTCTTTCATGCGGGGATCCCTTGTTAGAAACCCCTCTTTTTTTAAGAGTGGGCGATAATCCAGATCCGCCTCCAAGAGCGCCCTGGCAATACCATGTCTGATTGCGCCAGCCTGGCCGCTTAGTCCTCCGCCCTCCACCTTGGCAATAACATCAAACTTTCCATTTGTTGCGGTGACCTCCAAGGGGCGCCGAACCTCAACTTTTAATGTATCCTGCCCAAAATAGTCATCGAGATCTCTTTCATTGATGGTAATGCGCCCTTCGCCGGGCAAAAGTCGTATCCTGGCAATAGATTTTTTCCTGCGCCCTGTGCCGCGATATTGTATCTGAGCCAATCTTTGCTTTTCCTCCTTTCAACAATCTGTTTTCCTAGTTTTCCACAACCCTTTTGGGTCTATAATCCCACAGCACCGGTTTCTGTGCTTCATGGGGATGCTGGGAACCGGCATAGATTTTTAGTTTTCTCATCATGGCCCTTCCCAGCCGATTGGAAGGAAGCATCCTTTTTACTGCCAGATAAACTGCCCTTTCCGGCCATCTTTGCATGAGATCATCATAGCGTATTTTTTTAAGCCCTCCCGGGTATCCAGTATGGCGGTAATAAAACTTTTGCTCTGCCTTCTTCCCGGTTAAGACAATTTTCGATGCGTTAATCACCACAATGTAATCACCCATATCCACGTGGGGCGTATAGGTGGGTCTATGTTTACCCCTTAGCAATCTAGCCACCTCGCTGGCCAGCCTTCCTAGGGGCAATCCTGAGGCATCAATAAGATGCCATTGTTGTTCGATGCCCTCTTTTTTTGCCATATAGGTTTTTTGCACGTGCCGTGCACCTCCTTCCCTTTACAACAACAAATTCCTGCATTAGTTGCGTAGATCACAAAGGATATTTTATTACAATAATCAACCTCCGTCAAGCGGCGATTTCCAGCAGCAAACATAATGATTTAGCTACGCAAACCTCATTTATCAGTATAATACCTTTTCAAGACACAAACCGCCGGGTGGAGCAGTCGGTCCGGCAAAACGGCGCTCACCATCTCTCAGTGCCAATAGCACCTCCCCGGGTTCCCTTTTCCCCAAGCCTACTCTTGCCAGGGTCCCTGTTATACGGCGCACCATCTTGTAAAGGAAACCGTTGCCTTCAAAGCGCAGAACAACAAAGCGGTTCTTTTTGGTAACCGTAAGGGACGAAATAGTACGCACTGTGGTTTTAACAGGGCTGCCCGCTGCCTGGAAGGATTTAAAATCATGTTCACCGAGAAATAGTATTGCCGTTTTCTGCATCTTTTCCAGATCCAGGCGGCGGGGCAGATGCCAGGAATAGTTTCTCATAAAGACATCCTTGTGGGGCCCATTATCGATAGTGTAAGTATAAACCTTTCCCTTGGCATCCTTCCTGGAAAGAAAACCATCATCAACCCTTCCCGCCTCTACAACTACAATATCCCTGGGCAAAACACCCCTCAGGGCCTGCCCCAGCCTTTCGCCGGGGATCGTTTCCGGGGCACGGAAACTGACCACCTGCCCCCTGGCATGGACCCCGGCATCGGTCCGGCCCGCCGCCCCCACCCTGATCATTTCGCCATACAGTTTATGGATAGCTTTTTCCAGGGCTTCTTGTACGGTATAAGCATTTTCCTGGTATTGAAAACCATGATAGGCTGTTCCATCATAGGAAATGACCAGTTTATAAGTTGCCATGCGTTCCCCCCTAAACACCGGTAATTAAAATGGATAGGCAGATCCCCAGGGCGGTCAGTATACCGATATAGTCCAGGGAAGAGGTTTTAAGTTCTCTCATTTTAGTTCTTTTATCCCCTCCCCGATAGCACCGTGCTTCCATGGCCACGGCCAAATCGTCAGCACGCCGGAAGGCGCTGATAAAAAGAGGAACAAGCAAAGGAACCATATTCCGTGCCCGGCGTAAAATACTGCCCGACTCGAAATCTGCACCCCGGGCCATCTGTGCCTTGCGAATTTTATCGCTTTCCTCCATGAGTGTGGGAATAAAGCGCAAGGCAATGGTCATCATCATGGCAATCTCATGACCCGGAACACCCACCCTACGCAGGGGACTGAGCAGGTATTCGATGCCATCAGCAAAAGCTACCGGCGAGGTGGTCAAAGTGATTAACAAAGTAGTGATGACTAATAATAAAAGGCGCAAGGTCATAAATAGCCCTAAAAAAACCCCGGCTTCTTCCACGGTCAGTACACCATAGCGAAAATAAACCTCGCCACCCTTGGTAAAAAAAATATGAAGAATGAGCGTAAAAAGGATGATATACAAAATAGGCCTAAGACCGCGCAAAAAATACCTCCCGGGGAGCCGTGAACCAAAAAAAATAACTAGTAAAAATAAGGCAAATGATATCAGACCATAAAATGATTTAATCAAAAAAAGCGAAACGATGAGAATCAGCAAATTAATTAACTTTAGACGGGGATCGAGCCGGTGCAAAAGGGATCTTCCCGGAATATAATGTCCTAGGGTAATACTTCTCATGCTCATAGCTTGTTCCTCCCGGACAGGCCGGAAAGTATCTCCGCAGCAGTTTCCTCTGCCGTTAAAAATCCCTTGGCTACGCTTTTACCTCTCTTGCGTAGCTCCTGCACTAGTTCTACAAGCGGGGGCACGTCCAACCCCATTGCTTTGATTTCCTCCGCAAAGGAAAACACGTGTGCCGGGGTACCCTGGAAAACAATTTTCCCCTTGGAGAAAACCAACAATCGATCAGCCAGGCGTGCAATATCCTCCATGTTATGGGTAACAAGGATAACAGTTAGGTTTTCTTCCTTATGCAGCCTTTCAATCAGGCGCAAAAGATTAAGCCGCCCCTGTGGATCCATACCCGCCGTAGGCTCATCTAGAACGATGATCTCCGGCTGCATGGCCAGAACCCCGGCTAGGGCAACCCTTCTTTTTTCACCGCCACTAAGGGCAAATGGGGATCTTTTACTGTACGTTTCGTAATCTAGGCCGATCATTTCTAGCCCCTGGCGAACCCTGCGGGAGAGATCCTCGCCATGTAAACCAAGGTTACGCGGTCCAAAGGCCACATCCTTAAAAACAGTTTCTTCGAAAAGTTGATGTTCAGGATATTGAAACAACAGTGCAACCCTGGCTCGCAGCCCCCCCCGCTCATAACCCTGGGACCAGATATCTGTGCCATCGATCAGTACTTTTCCCGAGGTTGGTTTCAGCAGGCCATTAAAATGCTGCACCAGGGTGGACTTTCCTGAACCTGTTTCTCCGATGATCCCGACAAATGATCCTTTTTCAATCCCCAGGGTAATATTTTTTAGTGCTTCCACCTGAAAGGGTGTCCCGGGCATATAGACATAGGATAGATTATTGGTTTCAATCAACATAGATAGCTCACCAACTGGTTTACATCCAGGATGCCCGGAGGGACATTCAGCCCCCCTTGGCGCAGGATTTGCACCACCCTAGGAATCGAGGGGATTTCCAGCCCCAGATCTTCCAACTCTATTGCCCCGCTAAATATATCGGATGGCTGCCCTTCGTGGACCACCCTGCCTTTATCCATGATCACGATCCGATCGGCCTCCAATGTTTCCTCCATAAAGTGGGTAATATGCACCACGGTAATTTTCTCATTGTGATTGAGCCGTTTTAGTGTTTCCAGCACCTCCCGGCGCCCCCGCGGATCTAACATGGCAGTAGGTTCATCCAGGACTAGACAGCGGGGTTGCATGGCAAAAACTCCGGCAATAGCCAGCCTTTGTTTTTGGCCTCCTGAAAGAAGGTGGGGGGCATGGTGCGCCAGATTGGCAAGGCCAACCATTTCCAGGGCATCAGCAACTCTACGGCGAATTATTTCCGGGGGAATAGCCAGATTTTCCAGCCCAAAGGCCACATCCTCCTCTACTGTCGTGGCGACGATCTGGTTATCAGGGTTCTGAAAAACCATGCCAACCAACTTACGTATCTCGTATCGGTTGTCCTCTCCAGAAGTAGAAAGGCCTTCTACCATAACCCTTCCTTCGCTGGGGAGCAGCAACGCATTCAGGTGCCTTGCCAGTGTTGATTTACCTGAACCATTGGGGCCTATCAGGGCAAGGTATTCACCTTCGGGAATCTGCAGGTAAAGATCGTCAAGGGCCTTGAATTTCTCCTCGCCTTCAAATTGATAATGATAGGTAAGGCCGGCAATCTCAATAATATTGCTCACTTTATGCTCCACCCCCGGTTTTTTCCCATGACAGGGCAGTATGGGGATCTACACCAGTTCCAAAATAACCATGGGTGCGCCGTCGCCCCGCCTGAAACCCTTTTTCAAAATACGGGTGTAGCCTCCATCGCGGGCCTCAAATCTGGGCCCAATTTTTTCAAATAGTTTTGTTACCGCCGACTCATCCATCATATAGGACAAAGCCTGCCGCCGGGCATGAAGATCGCCCCGTTTCCCCAAAGTAATCATTTTATTAGCAATGCTGGCAATCTCTTTTGCTTTTGCCTCGGTCGTCTCAATACGTTCGGCTATAAACAATGAGGTGACCAGGTTACGCAGAAGAGCCCGCCTGGGGCCAGTTGTACGGCTGAATTTACGGTGGGCCATCATCATTAGCTGATCCTGCTGATTAACCGTTGTGTAGGATCAGCATAGCACCCCCTTCCACATAGAAAGTATATACTTTTCAGGTAGTAATTTTTACTCCGCTTCCTTAAGTGCCAGTCCAAGTTCATCGAGCTTGTTGACTACCTCCTCTAGGGATTTTTTCCCCAGATTACGCACCTTCATCATTTCATCTTCTGTTTTGCGGATCAGTTCTTCAACTGTATTAATTCCCGCCCTCTTCAGGCAATTATAGGAACGCACGGAAAGATCCAGTTCCTCAATAGTCAATTCCAGGACCTTTTCCAATTCGCTTTCTTCTTCTTCAGCAACTACCTCCTCTTCATCCACTTCCTCGGTTAGGTTGATAAAAAGATTGAGGAGTTTGCTAAGAATCTTTGCCCCCATGCTCAGGGATTCATCAGGTTCCACACTTCCATCTGTCCAAAGATCCAGAGTTAACTTATCAAAATCGGTGTGCTGGCCAACCCTGGTATTCTCGACAAAATAGTTTACCTTCCTAATGGGGGTAAAGATGGAATCTACGGGAATAACACCGATTGGTTGGTTGGGTAGTTTGTTGCGTTCCGCGGGAAAATAACCCCGCCCCCTGCTAGCCGTTATCTCCATATAGAGTTTCCCTTCTTCTTCAAGGGTGGCAATAAGCAAATCGGGGTTAAGGATCTCTACGTCCGCGGGAACCTGAATATCCTTGGCCCTGATCTCACCCTTGCCCTCAGCGTCTATGATAAGCAGCTGCGGTTCACTTGCAAATATTTTTAGCCGCAGGGCCTTGAGATTCATTAGGATTTCCGGCGTTTCCTCCAAGACATGCGGAATTGTGGAAAATTCATGGAGGACACCATCAATCTTTACACTGACGACTGCCGCTCCTTCCAGCGAAGAAAGAAGTATGCGGCGCAGAGAATTACCAAGGGTTGTACCGTAACCCCTTTCCAAGGGTTCGATGACAAAGCGACCATACTCTTTCCCATTTCGTTCTACCCATTCAATCCTCGGCTTTTCAATCTCAATCACTTATTAATTCCCCTCCTACCTTACTTAGAGTTGTTTAACGTGAATAAAGCTCTACAATAAGGTGTTCTGAAATAGGAATGTCCAGCTCTTCCCGCAGGGGAAGACGTATTACCTTTCCCGCCAGTTTTTCACGATCAACATCGAGCCAGGCAGCAGTCCCCTGGGTAGCACCCCATTCCGCTAATTCTTTAAAAAAGGGTTGGTTTTTGCTCCCTTCCCGGACGGAAATTTCATCTCCCTGTTTGGTCAGATAGGATGGGATGTTAACCTTTTGATTATTAACTGCAAAATGACCATGACGAATTAGCTGCCGGGCCTCGGCACGGGAACGTGCCAGTCCCATGCGAAAAACAATATTATCCAGCCTGCTTTCCAAAATTTGCAGCAGCGTCTCGCCGGTGACGCCCTTGCGCCTGTCTGCCTCTACAAAATAACGCCTGAACTGTTTTTCTAAAACACCATAAATGCGGCGTGTTTTTTGTTTTTCCCGCAGTTGCAATCCATATTCTGATATTTTTTGCCGCCTGCCTCGCCCATGCGCCCCGGGGGGATAACCTTTACGCGTAAAAGCACATTTTTCGCTATAACACCTATCACCTTTGAGGTACAATTTGGTACCTTCACGCCGGCAAAGCCTGCAGGAAGCATCTGTATATCTTGCCATTTTTGGTCTATTCACCTCCTGTAATAGTTACTACTAGACACGGCGCCGTTTTGGAGGGCGGCAACCGTTGTGTGGAATAGGAGTCACATCTTTGATCAGGTTAACTTCTAGGCCGGCGGCTTGAAGTGAACGAATGGCCGCCTCACGACCTGAGCCGGGTCCCTTAACTAGTACCTCAACCTGCCTCATTCCATGATCCATTGCCATCCTGGCTGCCGATTCCGCAGCCAACTGTGCAGCAAACGGAGTAGACTTCCTGGACCCTTTAAAGCCAACCATTCCCGAACTGGCCCATGCCACATTGTTACCCTGCAAATCAGTAATCGATATAATAGTATTATTAAAGCTTGATTTGATATGGGCAACTCCATGTTCGATATTTTTACGTTCCCTGCGTTTAGGCCGGGAAGATGTTTTTCGTTTGGCCATCTAATTTCACCCCTTCCTATTTTCTCCTGCGGATACCGACTGTCCTCTTGGGACCCTTGCGGGTACGGGCATTGTTTTTTGTCGTTTGACCCCGCACCGGAAGGCCTCGCCGGTGGCGAATGCCGCGATAGCATCCTATTTAGATGAGACGTTTGATGTTCATTGCTACATCGCGACGTAAATCACCCTCAACTTTATAATTTTTATCAATATACTCCCTTAACCGGTTGACCTCTTCTTCAGTAAGATCCCTAATCCGCGTCTGGGGATTTATATTTGTGTTCTGTAGAGCATTTTGGGCCCTTTTTTGCCCCATTCCATAAATATAGGTCAGGGCAATTTCCACACGCTTATCCCGGGGCAAATCCACCCCTGCAATCCTGGCCACGCCTTTGCACCTCCTTAGAAAAAGGTTAAACGTAATTATTATACCCCAAAATACCTGCTGCTATCCCTGTTTTTGTTTATGTTTGGGGTTTTCACAGATGACCATTACTTTTCCCTTGCGGCGAATCACTTTGCATTTTTCACACATAGGTTTCACCGACGGGCGCACTTTCATTTTTTACAAACCCCCTTTTGGTTTATTTATAACGGTAGGTGATCCGTCCTCTTGTCAAATCATAAGGAGAAAGTTCAACTAAAACACGATCCCCGGCCAAAATACGGATAAAATTCATGCGGATCTTGCCAGAGACGTGAGCAAGAACCTTCACCCCATTTTTCAGTTCTACCCTGAACATGGCATTAGGCAGGGGCTCGACTACCCTACCTTCTACCTCGATGACATCTTTTTTGGGGGACATACCCTGGGCATACCTCCTTTCTTTAACTTCCACTTTCAGAAGGGTTCCGGAGGTAGTCAGGACAGTAAACTGCATTGCCCATCAAAAAAGTATTTAGGATATTTCTCAGCTCGGTATCACTCAACTTGCCCTGCCGGATTATCTCCTTTATCCCATCTGATACACAACGGTAAGGTTGTAGGTGTTTGGGGTTTTTTTTCTTCGGCCGATCAACCGATCTGCCCCGCCCGTCAGCCAAAAGTACCCTTTCACCTTCGAAACCAATAACAAGATAATGGTTTCCTTTATCCCTGCCCTGCAGCGATTTGACCAGCTGCCCTGGTACAACATCCACTTTACCCCCGCCTTCCCGCTCTAAACTTCCCTACCCACCCTTTGGCAAGCCGAATCAGAGAGTAGTAAGAATTTCCGGACCATCTTTCAAAATTGCCACCGAATGTTCGAAATGTGCCGAAAGGCTTCCGTCTTTGGTAACCACTGTCCATTGATCCTTTAACGTTTTAACTTCCCAGCTGCCGACATTGACCATTGGTTCAATAGCCAACACCATCCCCTCCTGCAAAAGAGGCCCTTTTCCTGGGGTACCAAAATTGGGAACCTGTGGTTCCTCGTGCATGGAAGTACCAATCCCGTGTCCCACATAATTTCGCACAACAGAAAAGCCTTGTCTTTCTACAAAGGTTTGTATCGCTGAGGAAATATCGTAGAGACGTTTCCCGGGAATTGCCTCTTTAATGCCCCGCAGTAGTGAACCTTTTGTAACATCAATTAATTTTTGGGCCAAGGGGGAAATTTTCCCCACAGGAAATGTGCAAGCCGCATCGCCAAAATAGCCTTTATAGGAAGCCCCTACATCTACACTGACAATATCACCTTCCGCCAAGCGCCTCAGACTGGGAATCCCATGCACGACCTCTTCGTTAACGGACGTACATATGCTGGCCGGAAAACCATGATAATCCAAAAAGGCCGGTTTGGCATGTTGTGATTTTATGAAGCGCCGGGCCAGATTATCGAGTTGTGCTGTGGTTATGCCCGGCCTAATCGCCTCGGAAATGTTTTGTAGAACCTGGGCCACGATACGCCCGGCCCGGCGCATGAGTTCAATTTCCTTGGCCGATTTAATAATAATCAAAAGAACCGACTCCTTATTTCATAAAGCCTTGATAATTGCGCATCAGCATCTGGCTTTCGATCTGGCGCATCGTTTCCAGCGCCACACCCACAACAATAATCAGGGAAGTACCCTGGAAAATAAGGTTAAGGTGAGAAATATTCTGCATGATAATCGGTAAAATACAGATAAAGGCCAGTGAAAAGGCACCAACAAAGGTTAACCTACTCGATATTTTACGCAAATAATCTGCTGTTGGCCTTCCGGGCCTCAGCCCCGGAATAAAACCGCCATATTTCTTGATATCACCGGCAACCTTAATCGGATCGAACTGTATTGCCGTATAAAAAAAGGTGAAAAGAACGATGAAAGCCGCATAGAGAACTGTGTTCAAAACTGTTCCAAATTTTAATGCTTCGGAAATGCCCCTGGTAAACGGATGATTGATAAACATGGTAATAGTTGCCGGAAACATAAGGATTGCCGAGGCAAAAATAACTGGAATAACACCTGCCTGGTTTACCTTGAGAGGAATATGCGTACTTTGCCCGCCGTAAACACGCCTGCCAACCACCCGTTTGGCATACTGTACCGGTATGCGCCTCCGGCCTACTTCCAGTGCGATAATCCCCACGATTAAGGCAATCATAATCACGATAACGGGAGCAAGAATAAAGTGGCGCACTTCCCCAAGACGTAAAAGTTCGATGGTCATTCCGGCACCCGAAGGAAATCCGGCAATAATTCCGGCAAAAATAATCAGCGAGATTCCATTTCCAATGCCTTTTTCCGTAATCAATTCACCCAGCCACATCAGAAAAGCTGTACCGGCTGTCAAAGAAATGATAATAACCATATAGGAAGCCCAACCACGATCTGTAATTGCCGGTTGCATCAGGCTAAATGTCATCCCGGTAGCCTGAAGGAAAGCCAGGACAACAGTTCCATAACGGATGATCTGGATCATCTTTTTGCGTCCTTCGGCACCTTCCTCGCTCCATTCCTTAAACTTGGGAATGACCACGGTTAACAGCTGCATGATAATAGAAGCGTTAATATAGGGCATGATCCCCATGGCAAAAACAGTGAATTTGCTCAGGGCACCTCCGGCAATAACATTATAAAAACCAAAAAGGGTATCACCCTGGAAAAAATCCGCCAAAACCTCCGGATTGATCCCCGGAACCGGGACGTGGGAACCAATGCGGTGGATAACCAGCATGAGCAAGGTAAAGATAAGCCTTTGCCGTAGCTCCTTTATCCCCAGTGCATTGCGAACCGTTTCCAACATATTAAATCACCTCAGCCTTACCGCCGGCCCTTGAAATCTTTTCCATTGCCTGCGAGCTAAAACTGCCAGCCCGGACAATCAGTTCTTTTTCCAGCTGACCCTGGCCGAGGATCTTGATACCGTTTTTGAGGGATTTGACAATTCCCCTCTCCTGTAACAGTTCCGGGGTTATGACCGTTCCCTCATCAAAACAGTTTAGATCCTCGACATTAACTATTTCCGGCTCCCGGCGGAACCTGTTTTTAAAGCCGCGCTTGGGCAAACGTTGGAAAAGGGGCATTTGCCCACCCTCAAAACCTCGCCGGGTGCCCCCGCCAGATCTTGACTTTTGCCCTTTTTGCCCGCGGCCCGAAGTTTTACCCCACCCGGAACCAGTCCCTCTGCCCACCCTTTTGGGAGCATGCAGGGATCCAGGAGCAGGCCTTAATTCATGCAAAGACATTTTACTTGGAACACCTCCCTACCTTAGTGGTAACAATCAACGATAAGGTAACCGATATTATTCCTCCACTGAAACCAGATGTTTTACATGGAAAATCATTCCCCTAATTTGAGGAGTATCCACATGTTCAACAGTATGGTTTATGCGGCGCAGGCCCAGCGCTTTCACCGTTTTGCGGTGAGAGGGCTTGCTTCCAAGTGTACTCCTGACAAGCGTAATTTTAATCTTCCCACCCATACCGTTTCACCCCTTAGGCGTTCAATTCTTCCAGTTCTTTGCCGCGTTTTCTGGCAACTTCTTCCGGTGTTTTCAGCGACTTTAAACCTTCAACTGTAGCATTTATCATATTTAGGGCATTAGATGAGCCCAAATTTTTTGTGAGTATATCTTTAATGCCTGCCAGCTCCAGCACGGCCCTCACCGGGCCCCCGGCAATAACACCTGTTCCCTCGGAAGCCGGTTTTAGTAGAACCTTTCCAGCACCAAAATGTCCAATAACCTCATGTGTAATGGTTGTATTGGCCATAGGAACCTTAATCATGTTTTTTTTGGCATCATCGACACCCTTGCGAATCGCATCGGGAACCTGCCCCGCCTTCCCCTGACCGGTACCCACAATGCCGTTTTCATCACCAACGACAACAAGCGCACTAAAACTGAACCGCCGGCCACCCTTGACCACTTTTGCTACCCTGTTTATGCGTACAACCCTTTCAGATAATTCACTCTGGGATTCAACTTTCGGCAAACTTAAGATCCTCCTTCCTGGTTCCTAAAATTTTAATCCCTGTTCTCTCGCCCCTTCAGCCAAGGCTTTGACCCTTCCGTGATAAAGGTAACCACCGCGATCAAAGACGACCGTATCGATCCCTTTTTCCAATGCTTTCCTGGCCAAAAGTTCACCCGTCCGTTTTGCTGCCTCCTTGTTCATTGTTTCCTGAAGTTCCTTTCTTAGGGATGGATCCTTAGTGGAGGCCGAAACCATGGTATGCCCTTCCAGATCATCAATAATTTGTGCATAAATATGCCTGAGGCTTCGGTAAACACTCAGCCGGGGCCGCTCGGCAGTACCCTGAATCTTTTTCCTGACTCGCACGTGGCGCCGTTTCCTGGCCAATCTTTTTTCTTCAACTCTTGCCACTGTCTAGCTCACCTCTTTAAAACTTTGTCTACCCTATGGCTATTTCCCTGCCTTGCCAATTTTGCGCCGTATATATTCGCCCTCGTATTTGATCCCTTTTCCTTTATAGGGTTCAGGAGGCCTGACCCGCCGAATCCTTGCTGCTATGTCACCAACAAGCTGTTTATCAATACCCGTGATCGTTATCCTAGTTGGTGCCGGAACGTCTATCGTAATACCCTCTTCCGGAACAATATTTACAGGCTGTGAATAGCCCACATTGAGAACCAGATTGTCCCCCTGTTTCGCTGCCCGGTAACCGACGCCAACCAACTCCAGTTTTTTGCTGTATCCCTGGGAAACCCCGTCAACCATATTGGCCAGTAGTGTTCTCCCCAAACCATGCAGGGAGCGATGCTCTTTTCTATCTGAAGGACGCGTGACAAGAATCTGCCCGTCCTCCCTTTTAATCTCCAGGCAGGAGGGAATCATTTTAACAAGTTTTCCCTTTGGCCCTGTAACAGTAATCTTATTTTCTTCCCCGATTGTAACTTCTACCCCTTCCGGTATGGAAATGGGCTTGTTACCAATACGTGACATTATTTCCACCTCCTACCACACATAACATATAACTTCGCCACCCAGGCCTTCGAGGCGCGCCTTACTATCTGTCATTATTCCCTGGGAAGTAGAGATGATTGCCACACCAAGACCATTTAAAACCTTGGGCATCTCGTCTTTTCCCGCATAAACCCGTAGTCCCGGCTTACTAATCCGCTTGAGGCCCGATATAACACCCCGGGCATTTTGCCCGTACTTTAAATAAAGCTTGAGATTACCTTGTTTTTTATTGCTGATTACTTCAAAATCCTTGATATATCCTTCGTCTTTCAAAACATCGGCAATAGCCACTTTTATTTTTGAAGAGGGCACCTGCACATTACCGTGCCCTGCTGTATTAGCGTTACGAATCCTGGTTAACATATCGGCGATAGGATCGGTCATCATTTTCTAAACTTAAGCCTCCTTTCAACCCCATAAGCTACCAACTTGCTTTTTTGATACCGGGTATGACACCCTCATGGGCAAGTTTCCGGAAACAAATGCGGCACATTCCAAACTTACGCAAATATGCCCTCGGGCGTCCGCACAGTTGGCAGCGGTTATACCTGCGAACCTCAAACTTTGGTTTTCTTTTAGCCTTGGCAATCATTGACTTTTTCGCCACTAATTTTCCTGGTCTTTATTTAACCAGGCCGCACCTCCCTTCCCTGAAGTATAATCATTTTAGTGCCTTGCCTAGGCGGCTCTAAACGGCATCCCTATTAGTTTCAGCAGCTCCCTGGCCTCTTCATCATTTTTGGCCGTTGTAACGATGGTAATATCCATTCCTTGTATTTTCTCTATTTTGTCGTATTCAATTTCGGGAAAAATGATCTGTTCTTTGAGTCCCAGGGAATAGTTACCCCTGCCATCGAAGGATTTCGGTGATATCCCGCGGAAGTCCCTGACGCGTGGCAGTGCCACATTGATCAGCTTGGTTACAAAATCGTACATCGTTTTACCACGCAACGTCACTTTGCAACCAACGGACATACCCTCCCGCAGCTTAAAACTGGCAATGGAATTTTTTGCCCTGGTAATAATCGGTTTTTGGCCGGTAATGAGGGCCATATCACCCGCTGCTGCATCCAAAAGCTTGGGGTTTTCCTTTCCTTCCCCCACCCCCATGTTAACTACAACTTTTTCCAGACGGGGAACCTGCATAATATTTTTGTAGGAAAAATGTTCCATTAGGGCCGGACGAACTTCCTCTTCGTATTTTTGTTTTAGATTTGACATACTAACCCTCCTCCTACCTTTGCCCTGACTAATCGCTAATCTGGTTGAGCAAAGGGGGCTTCTTATTTACCGATTAATTCCCCACATTTTTTGCAGGCCCTGGCCATTTTCCCATCAGATAGTTCCCGCCTGGCCAGCCGTGTAGGTTTCTGGCAGGAGGGGCAGATCACCATCACCTTGCTGGCATAAATAGGAGCTTCCGTCTCCCTGATACCGCCTTGGGGAACCTTTTGGGTCGGCCGGGCATGTTTTTTAACCATGTTCACACCTTCAACTAATACCTTGTTTTTGCGCGGAAAGGCAGTAATAACCCTCGACTTACGTCCCTTGTCCTTTCCGGAAAGAATAAGGACGCGATCTCCTTTGCGCACATGAAGCTTGTTTGGCATTTTGGCCACACCTCCTTACCACAATTTACTACCTATTAAAGCACCTCCGGCGCCAGGGAAACAATGCGCATAAAGTCTCTTTCCCGCAATTCCCTGGCTACAGGGCCAAAAATACGTGTACCCCTGGGCGCTTTTTGTTCATTAATAATAACCGCGGCATTTTCATCAAAGCGGATAAAAGTCCCGTCGTTTCTCCGGTGTCCTTTTTTGGTCCTGACGATAACAGCTCGGACGATGTCTCCTTTTTTAACAACCCCGCCAGGTATGGCTTCCTTGACCGAGGCTACCACTATATCACCAATACCGGCAAATTGTCGCCTTGGTCCGCCCAAAACCTTAATGCACATGATCCTGCGGGCCCCTGTATTATCGGCAACTCTAAGAACGGACAGGTGTTGAATCATCAAGGCCCCTCCTTTCACCGCAAACTACAACTGTGATTTTTCGATAATCTCTACAAGCCGCCAATTTTTTTCTTTGCTTAGTGGCCTGGTTTCCATAATTCTAACCTTATCTCCATTTCTGCATTGGTTGTCGGCATCATGAACCTTATATTTCGTTGTCTTACGGATCGTTTTTCCATATAGTGGATGGTGCGTGTTTCTTTCCACAGCCACTACGATCGTCTTTTCCATTTTATCGCTCACTACTCTTCCAACCCTGGTTTTACGCCTGCCTCTTTCCAAGCCGATGCCTCCTTTCTGGGAACGATAAACCCTAAAGGGCCGACAACTCCCTTTCCCGCAGAACAGTTTTTATCCTGGCAATGCTTTTGCGGACATGCCCAAGCCTCATAGTATTCTCCTGTTGGCCCGTGGCCATCTGAAAGCGCAAGTTAAAAAGCTCCTCTTTCAGCTCCCGGATTTTATCCTGAAGCTCCTGATTGGAAAGCTCACGAATTTCGCTCACCTTCACGGGCTTCACCACCTATTTCTTCTCTTTTCACAAACTTACATTTAATCGGTAATTTGTTGGCAGCAAGGCGCATAGCCTCCCTGGCAATATCCTCAGGAACCCCTGCCAATTCAAACATGATCCGCCCCGGTTTGACTACCGCAACCCAGTATTCCGGAGATCCTTTGCCCTTACCCATGCGTGTTTCAGCCGGTTTAGAAGTAACAGGCTTGTGGGGAAAAATTTTAATCCAGACCTTCCCCCCCCTTTTTACATAGCGGGTCATGGCAATACGTGCTGCCTCGATCTGCTGGCTGGTAATCCAGGATGGTTCCAATGCCTGCAGCCCAAACTGACCGAAATGAATATCCGTTCCGCCCTTGGAATATCCTTTCATCCGCCCTCTTTGATGTCGGCGAAACTTGACCCTTTTAGGAATTAACATGCTTCTCTCTGCCCCCCTTCTGTTGACCTTCTTCCTGGTCCGTGGACTTTGGGAGGACTTCCCCTTTATAAATCCAGACCTTAACTCCAATACGGCCGTAAGTTGTATGGGCTTCCACAAAACCATAATCAATATCTGCCCGCAATGTCTGTAGGGGCACAGTTCCCTCATGAAACTTTTCTGTCCTGGCCATTTCTGCCCCGGCCAGGCGGCCCTTGCAAACAACCTTGATCCCTTTTGCCCCGGCCCTCATCGTCCTGAAGATGGCCTGTTTCATGGCCCGGCGAAAAGCAATTCTTCTGACGAGCTGCTGGGCAATGCTTTCGGCCACGAGGTAGGCATCCAGTTCCGGTGTTTTTATCTCCACGATGTTAATATGAACTTTTTTACCGGTCATTTTTTCCACATCACGCCGCAGTTTATCCACACCCGAGCCGCCCTTGCCAATGACCATTCCCGGTTTTGCTGTGTGGATTGTAATGCGCATATTGTTGGCCGCACGCCCGATTTCAATGCTGGATATCCCGGATCCATCAAGGCCTTTCCTTATAAATTCCCTGACCTTTAAATCTTCATGCAACAGTTCCTGGTAATCCTTCTCGGCATACCAGCGGGAATTCCAATCTCGAATGACACCGATGCGGAAACCAACCGGACTAATTTTTTGGCCCAACGATTATCCCTCCTCCCTTTCCCGCAGCATGACAGTAATATGACTGGTTCTCTTGCGAATACGCGAGGCCCGACCCTGCGCTCTCGGCCTAAATCTCTTTAGCGTAGGCCCCTCATCGACAAAGGCCCTGGATATTACCAGCGTATCCCGGCTCTGATCATTATTGTTCTCCGCGTTGGCAATCGCCGACCTGAGAACCTTTTCAATGATCCTGGAACCTTTTTTGGGAGTAAAACGCAAGATTCCCAGCGCCTCATTGACGTTTTTGCCTCGGATAAGATCCATTACTATCCTGGCCTTACGGGGAGCTATCCTGATAAATTTAGCCTGTGCTTTAGTTTCCATATTTCCAAAACCCCCTTTACTTCATACCGCCTTAAAGACCACAATAATTATTTTAAGGATGTTGATCTTTCGGTATGGTGCCCATGACCACGAAAGGTTCGTGTGGGAGCAAATTCCCCTAGTTTGTGGCCAACCATATCTTCCGTAATATAAATTGGAATGTGTTTTCTCCCGTCATGGACCGCAATAGTATGGCCTACCATCTCGGGAAAGATAGTGGATCCCCGGGACCACGTTTTGATAACCCTTTTTTCCCCTGCCGAATTCATGCGCTCAATTCTTGCTAATAGCCTGGCTTCGGCAAAGGGTCCTTTTTTTAAAGAACGTCCCACTAAATCACCCCTTTTTCCCCTAATGGAAATTTATGAACGTTTTTTAACAATGTACTGATTTGATTTTTTCTTTTTCGATCTTGTTTTAAAGCCCAGTGTCGGTTTTCCCCAAGGTGTTACCGGACTCTTGAGCCCGATAGGGGCTTTCCCCTCACCACCACCATGGGGATGGTCTACCGGGTTCATCACCGAGCCCCTCACCGCGGGCCTTTTCCCCAACCAGCGGGAACGACCCGCCTTTCCAATGGTTATGTTTTCATGTTCAGGGTTTCCCACGTGCCCGATAGTTGCCTTACAATCGACAGGAACCATCCTCATTTCCCCCGAAGGCAATCTCAGGGTGGCATATTTCCCTTCTTTGGCCATCAGCTGGGCTACTCCACCAGCGGAGCGCACTAACTGTGCCCCCTTGCCCGGTATCATTTCGATGCCATGGATCAGTGTACCCACAGGTATATTTCTCAGCTTGAGGGCGTTTCCGGGTTTGATTTCCGCCCCCGGCCCGGAGCTGATCACCGATCCCACATCCAGCCCCAGAGGGGCCAGTATATATCTTTTCTCCCCATCTGCATAATGCAAAAGAGCAATACGTGCAGAGCGGTTGGGATCGTATTCAATAGCAGCAACCCTGGCGGGAACCCCATCCTTGTCCCTTTTAAAATCAATTATTCTATATTTGCGTTTGTGCCCACCGCCCTGGTGCCTGACTGTAATCCTGCCGGAGACATTGCGCCCGGCCCTTTTTTTCAGTGGTTCCAATAGGGATTTCTCAGGTTCTTTTTTCGTAATTTCATCGAATTTGGAAACAGTCATAAAACGTTTACCTGGTGAAGTGGGTACGAATTTCTTTATCGCCATTTGCCTTGACCTCCTTTCTGCAAAACATGACGGGCCTACGGTTTTATCTTGCACGCCTGGGAATTACTCAAAGAGTTCGATGGGCTTGCTTCCTTCCTTTAAGGTCACAATAGCCTTTTTTCGGCTGGGTTTGTACCCTTTGTGTATGCCTACCCTTTTGGGTTTTCCACTGATATTCATCGTATTGACTGCCTCGACTTTAACGTCGAAAAGTGACTCGATTGCTTTTCTAATTTCAATTTTATTGGCCCTCTTATCGACGATAAAGGCATATTTATTTTCTTCCATTAAATTGGTTGCCTTTTCCGTCACCAGCGGCCTAAAAATAATATCCCGTGGATCCTTCATGAGGCAAACACCTCCTCGACAACGTTGACAGCATCCCTCGTCATAATGAGCTGATCATATTTCATAATATCCAGAACATTAATCTGGTTTGCCACGATCGATTTAATACCTGGGATGTTACGGCAAGAAAGGTAAACATCCAGATCGGATCCAGCTGTGACGACGAGTGCCTTGCCCCCAACATGAAGATTGTTCATCAGACGGACCACATTCCTGGTTTTCGCCTCTGTAAGCTGCAAGCTATCCAGAACAATGAGCTGATCCTTTTTTACTTTGGAAGTAAGCGCAGAATAAAGGGCTGCCCGTCTCATTTTTTTGGGAAGCAGGTACTTAAAACTGCGGGGCCTCGGTCCAAACGTAACCCCGCCTCCCCGCCAGATGGGTGACCTAATGCTGCCGTGCCGCGCCCGACCCGTTCCCTTTTGACGCCAGGGCTTTTTTCCCCCGCCCCGCACCTCGGACCTGTCCTTTGTTGCGGCTGTGCCACGCCTTCGATTGGCCTGGTGCATTTTCACCACATCATATAGCAAATGTTCCTTTATATCAGCATCAAAAATAACCGGGTTTAGCTCCAGTTCCCCGATCCGCTCACCATCCATGTTTAAAACATCCACCGTGGGCATGCTCTTTTGCCCCCTTTCTAACTAACTTTAACGGAATTTTTTACTATTAAAAGGCTACCCCGGGGGCCCGGAACCGCTCCTTTGACAAGTAAAATGTTTTTTTCGGGGTCCGCCTTGATAACCTTTAGTTTTTGAACTGTTACCCTCTCCCCGCCCATTCTTCCCGGCAGGGCATGGCCCTTAAAGACCCGTGCAGCATCCACGCCTCCCAGCGATCCCGGCCCCCTATGATAACGGGAACCATGGGTCATCGCTCCCCTGGAATGTCCATGTCTTTTGATCGAACCGGCGAATCCCTTACCCTTGGAAATCCCGGTTACATCGACATATTCACCCGGCGCGAAAATATCTGCCTTAATTTCCTGCCCAACCTCATAATCGGCAGCACCATCATCCAGGCGCAACTCCCTTACATATTTTAACGGATCGACACCGGCGTTTTTAAAATGGCCCCGCTGTGGACTGTTGAGGCGGTTTTCCTTCACGGGTTTAAACCCCACCTGCAAAGCCCGATAGCCATCCTTCTCAGGTAACCGCTTGCTGATCACAGTACAGGGCCCTGCCTCCATTATAGTGACAGGGATGGCGCGTCCCATTTCATCAAACACTTGGGTCATACCGACTTTTTTTGCCAAAATGCCCTTCTTCATCTTTTACCCCCCTTCCATGGAAACCCTAAAGTTTAATTTCAATATCCACGCCGGCGGGCAGGTCCAGCCTCATTAAGGCATCCACGGTAGCCGGGGTTGGATCAATAATATCGATCAGCCTTTTGTGCGTACGCATTTCAAATTGTTCACGGGAATCCTTGTACTTATGGGGAGCCCTTATCACGGTATAGACAGTTTTTTCCGTGGGAAGTGGTACCGGTCCCGAAACAGAGGCTCCTGTCCGACTGGCGGTATCGACAATTTTTCGTGCGGACTGATCCAAGAGCTCATGATCAAAGGCCTTTAATCTAATACGAATTTTTTGGTTTTGCATTGTTCTCCTCCTCAGCGTCTGATTGCTTTGGCACAGACTGCTCCACAGGAATTACCCGCCACCAAGGTTGCGGCAACCTCCTCTTTCATCGCTGGCCACTTCTTCCCTGTTCCACTACTCAATAATAGAGGTAACAACCCCGGCACCCACAGTGCGGCCACCTTCGCGGATGGCAAAGCGCAGGCCCTCTTCCGTGGCAATGCTGGTGATCAGCTCGATGACCATGTTGACGTTATCACCAGGCATGACCATTTCCACGCCCTCGGGAAGGGTGATATCACCCGTTACGTCCGTGGTACGGAAATAGAACTGGGGACGGTAACCCTGGAAGAAGGGTGTATGCCGGCCACCTTCCTCCTTTTTAAGGACGTAGACTTCAGCATTGAATTTGGTGTGGGGCTTGATGCTGCCCGGCTTGGCTAAGACCTGGCCACGTTCGATCTCTTCCCGATCGATGCCCCGTAGAAGAACGCCGATATTGTCGCCGGCTTCTGCTTCGTCCATGGTCTTGCGGAACATTTCCACACCAGTGACGACTGTCTTGCGCGGCTTCTCGCTAAAACCGACTATTTCTACTTCGTCGCCCATGTGGATGATGCCGCGTTCGACGCGGCCAGTGGCCACGGTCCCGCGACCGGTAATGGTAAAGACGTCCTCAACGGGCATGAGAAAGGATTTGTCTTTGTCACGCTCGGGTGTGGGAATGTAATCGTCAATGGCATCCATCAGTTCCCAGACCACTTTACAATTGGGGCAATCCCTGTTGCCACAGCCACATTCCATGGCCTTGAGGGCCGATCCGGTGATGACGGGTACGTCGTCACCCGGAAATTCATACATGTTGAGCAGATCACGCACTTCCATTTCAACCAATTCCAAAAGCTCGGGATCGTCGACCTGGTCCGCTTTGTTGAGAAAGACGACTATATAGGGTACGGCAACCTGGCGGGCCAGAACGATGTGCTCCCTGGTCTGCGGCATGGGCCCATCAGCAGCCGATACTACCAGGATGGCACCGTCCATTTGTGCCGCGCCGGTGATCATGTTCTTGACATAGTCGGCGTGGCCGGGACAGTCAACGTGAGCATAGTGACGGTTTTCTGTTTCGTATTCCACGTGCGCCGTGGCAATGGTGATGCCCCGCTCCCGCTCTTCCGGCGCTTTGTCAATGGATTCAAAATCCATGCGGGAGGCATAACCCTGTGATGCTAAACAGTAGGTAATTGCCGATGTTAAGGTGGTCTTGCCATGGTCCACATGCCCAATGGTGCCGACGTTTACATGCGGCTTGGTGCGCTCAAATTTCTTCTTGGCCAT
>DUNV01000012.1 GCA_012839215.1 Bacillota bacterium | reverse complement strand
GCATCTGCACCTTTGGCGAACCCAAAAGTATAACAAATCGGACAGGAGTCTAGGCCACAATGCCCCTCACCTACTCCTCCCTGGCCAGCACACCTTAGCTTGTTATAGCGATAGGCTGCATAATGCCTCGCTGCCCCGTGCAGGCTTGTACCCGGTATTTTGGGCAGTTTCGACCCTGGTTCACGGGCAATGGCAGCATCTACCCGCCCCAAGCGGTACCCCCCGGTACCGATATGTATTGGATCAAGGGCCATAAAAACAAGGCGTTTTACCTGAAAATTACCGTTCATTAACTTTCCCCCCCACATCTATTTCCTTTTTCATAATTTGCATGTGCAGTTGAACCACATCTTCAAATAGGCCTCGCACGGCAAAATCCGCCCACCGATCAAAAAACTGTTCATGCCCTTCCCCAGAGCTTTCCCAAGGATATTTCGCCTTTTCCTTTCCAGCCTTTTTTACCTTATTCCAACTGGCTGTAACCAATATATCCCGGCAGAACTGCCTAAAGGTTTCGCCTACTGAACTATAAGGCTCTCCCCACTCCCGCCTTTTGCTGGAAATAATATCACGCAAGGCATAAATCTGATTACGGTTCAGCGCCCCCGCACCGAGAACGTTCCATATTTCATCCAACTCATCAATTTGTTCCAATAGGTAGGGACGGTGCGCTTTTTCAGACAACTTCCGTTTCCGCGTTCCGTAGGCAATTTCGAAACGCACTCCGGCGCTATCTAAATATTCAAAGTCGAAAATGGAAGGATAAAGGTAAACCTGATCGCCTTTAACAAGATTTTTAACATGAACCAGCTCATTGGTCACCACTGATGAGCCGGCAGCATTATCTTCATCATCTTTTTTTTCTTCCCCCTTCCCCTCCCCTTTCTCCCCCTTCATTTCCTGGGTAGCACGTGACTCTTCCCGTTCCGCCAATTTTTGCACAGGAAAATACGAATACCAGCCATCTTCTATCATTAAACTCCCGGGAACTTTTTTGCTAATGGGCCAACAAACCGTAACGCCTTCCTCTTTCAGTCGCAAGTATAACAGATAGCTTCCGTTACTATCATTTTCCGGCACTAAGGTCAATTCGCTAAAGGTGGCCCAGCATTGTCGATTGAGCATACGCCGCCCAGCGTCAAGAATAGCCCTAAGCGGTGTGTAGCGGTCGGCAAAAATTACACCCAGATGTAGTGGCATGCGCCCCCTGACCTGCCCCATTTTTTTTTCGTAGTTTGATTTAATGTCCCTGATCAGCTCCAATGCCTTGTCAGCCGGGAGCAAACACATAAATGTCCGCGGTTCCGACAATATATGGCGCACAGGCAAATATCGGTTCCCATTCTTTTGGATCTCGCTGATATCGGCTTGGCCCCAAGCTGCCGCCTTGCTCCCATAGCCTCCCGGTATTCTAATTGTCACCGTCCTACCTTTCTGTTCCCTCAACCAGGCGGCAGTCTTTATCCCAAGGTTATTTCTTTTTTCGAAACCCTTTAGGTTTTCTATAGTAACAAAATCCTCCCCTGTCCATATTGCTGTAAGGCTGATTCCCTCGTCAAACAACAGCTCATAGGCATGGTAGCTGCTTGGCCTCGCTGTAGCTCGATCCCCCCGGTTTTCTCTTTGTATGCCGGCAACTTTTATGTGTAGACGAAAACTGTTGTTTAAACCGTTTGAAAAAAGCAGCTTACCAATATCTTCTTCAATAGAGTACCAGAACTCGCGGCAGCTTTCCCAGATCCGCCGTTGGCGAGCAAATGCTGCTGCAGAAAACATTAATCCGCCGTTTTTTTGGCTTTTTTTATTTGGCAAATAATCAAACGCCATAAAGTGCTCGGGGAAAAAACGTCCCGTTAGTAACGCTAGTCGGCCATTATCATCCGCGATTTCTTCCAGCCAGATCGTGTCCATTGTGGGGACAGGATTACACTGTTCCTGTTTGCATACAAGATCCCACCATTCCTTAGCCGTGCCGCCGCTTTCTTTCAGGCAAACCCGACAGGACTTTCTTGCTTTTTCCTCCCTATCAATCAAACGAAGCCCGCAAAAGGGGCAAAGATCCGTTTCCGGAGCGGCAGCTGACATAATAGGGTAAAATGCCTCGGCTACAGGGCTGGCTGGGAGCGGATTGGTGATCATATCCCGTATTTTAGAACCAATATATTCCCTTTTTACCCTCCGGGCATCCCCCGGATGGTTCAGATAACGCCCGGAAGAAATATGCAATGTTGGTCTGATACCATACATTTCGGGCAGTGAATTTGGGGGAGCGCTAACACCCCTAAAACCATACTTTTTTTTCAAAAGCTGTTTAATGTTTTTTGCTTCAGCCGAGTCGCTATCCCAATCTGGGAAAATACTTATTCATCATTAAAT
>DUNV01000011.1 GCA_012839215.1 Bacillota bacterium | reverse complement strand
TGCACCGTGTTAGGCGCTGTTTCCTCGCGGTTCCCTGGCCGGAAGGTAAAGATGGAAGGTAGTGCCGTGCCCGGCCTTTGAATCCACAGCAATATGGCCGCCATTTTTTTTGATGATAAAATAGGACGTGGCCAGACCAAGGCCCGTACCTTCCTTTTTCGTAGTGAAAAAAGGATCAAATATTTTTGCCATTACTTCCTTGGGGATTCCGCAGCCGGTATCAGAAACAGTTAAACATAGGTAATTCCTTTCGCCCGAGGATGGAAAAAAACCCCTGTCAATTTCTTCATGTGTTATATTTTTAGCGCTGATCCAGAGGTCCCCGCCTTCCGGCATTGATTGAAGTGCATTGATGATAATGTTTTGGATTACTTGGCCTATTTGGGCCTCATCAGCCTTGACATGCAAAAGATTGCGAGGAAAAGTACAGTGGCTTTTAACTCGCGGATTCTTCAGGGACAACTCCAAGACATTATCAATAATATTTTTTATGGAAAAGATCCTATAATCCGAAACATCCTTTTGGGAAAGCTGAAACAACTGCCGCAGGATATCCTTGGCTTTAAAAACAACCTTCTCTGAAAGATCCAGCCTCTGGGCCAACTTTTCCGGATTGTCGAGGTTAAATCTGGCCAGAGAAATGTGACCCAGTAGATTGGCCAGAAGATTGTTAAAGTCATGGGCTATTCCTCCGGCTAAAAGACCGATCGTTTCAAGCTTGTCAGCCTTTTGCATCTCATCTTCCGCCTTTTTGCGCCAAGAAATATCACTGAAGCGCCAACGCAGGCTACCGGGTTTCCCTGATATATCCCTGACCACCCCGGCAGTAAAAGAAGCCGGGAAAGGAGGCTTGCCCGCCCAAGGCTGTAGGTATATCCGCCTGTCGGCAATTTTTTGCACACTACCTTCCTGCAGTTTTTTAAATATGCGGGTAAAGGTTTCTTTTTCTTCAGGCGCTATAAATATCGATAGGGGTTTTCCAATTATTAATTGATGTTCCGCCTTTAAAAGCTCCTTGGCGGCATTGTTTGCCTCCATGATCCTACCATCCCGATCAGTAACAAGATAGCCATCGGGGGCAAACTCAAACAATTCAAGGTAACGCTGCCGCTCCCCCTCGAGGGCAGCGTTGCTGGCAGCCAGTTCTATATTGCGATATCTGAGTTCATCTAATAAAAATTTAACCTCCCGAAGGCTGTTTGAAAATTCATCTAGTGCGGATAAAAAAATACTGCGGAATTGTTCTGGCATATGGCCTGCCTGCTCTTGCAAATTCCCGAGCTGACGATAGGCATGGTTTAATTTTTTATAATAGCATGAATCCGTAAACAATCATGTGCCCTCCCCTTTCAATTAGCCGGCAACCGGGGTCAGCAAATTCCCATATATAAATGTGCCCTACTACCTGTATATTCGACGATATATTTTTTTATTCCTGCAAGTATGTAAATCTTGGCAATAGTTAACGAGTTTTATTCCTGGGAAAACCTTCTTCTTGTAGCAGTTTTCGCGGGCTGATATAATTTTGAAAAGAGGCTAGGAGTCAGGAGGAGCCATTTGTCATGGTTTTTTCGCACGCTTTTTTCTTAAGGAACATCGGTATTGATCTCGGGAGCGCCAACACCCTGATCTATTTGCATGGCAAGGGGATAGTCCTCAGGGAACCCTCCGTCCTGGCCCTAAATAAATCGGGAAACATTTTGGCGATAGGGAAGACTGCC
>DUNV01000156.1 GCA_012839215.1 Bacillota bacterium | reverse complement strand
TTGTGCTTACCTTTGCCGACAGTTCAATCTCACTGAGAAGGATATTATTTGCCATGCTGAAGGAGCCCGACTAGGTATTGCGTCAAACCACAGTGACGTGATGCACTGGTTTCCGAAACACGGGAAGAACATGGATACTTTCCGAGCAGAAGTAAAGAAGGAACTTGAAAAACTGAAAGGGGGATCAACAGTGACTGACAAAAATACACCCAGTTCCTGGGCAAAAGAAGCTTGGGAGTGGGCTAAAAAAGAAGGAATCACAGATGGCACGAATCCCAAAGGGATGGTTACCAGGGAACAGCTAGCCACAATGTTGTACAGATACTACAAGCAGGTGGTTAAAAAATGAAGTTTTCCAAGGTAATTGTATCACTGGTAATAGCGCTTAATATTATTTTTACGGTTGCGGTGCTTTATATTTTTTATCGTGTTGGGACTGAGCCAACCGCATTAATTGCCGCTTGGTTTGGTTTTACCACTGGTGAGTTGTGGTTCCTAGCCGGCATCCGGAAGAAGAAAATGGAGGGAGAAACCCATGAGTGACTGGAAAAGAAAGCTGACTTCCAGAAAGTTCTGGGTAGCCGTAGCAAGTGCGGCTTTTATTGTTTTATCGGATGGGTTAGGGCTGAACGTAGACAGCGAACTATATTGGAAATTAGTTGCGTTGGCTTTGGGCTACATCTTTGGCGAGGCAGCAGTTGACGTGGCAAGGGCAAAGAAAGAACAACCCCCGGCTTAGTCCGGGGGATTTTTTGTTTTCATGGGTGATAAAAACAACAATTGCGATAACAAGAATGAAAGCCCGCAATCATAGCGGGTTTTGTTTTTTGAGTATTTTATGCCGATATTGATTAATATTAATTGTGGATTTAAACTGATACGGTCCACCTCCACCATATTGAGTAACCAAGATTGAAACAATCAAGGCCCGCCACTAAAGGCGGGCCTTGATTTCCGCAGGGGCCCGAAATTGCCTGGGATAAGAGGATCTGGGATCCAAAACAGCCCCCGAACAGGGGTTCTTTTGCTTTAGTTTTTAAGATATAATAGTCTAGGCAGCACAGCCTTGGGTTTTACAAAATATGACAGGATGGAGCATTAGTTGGGGAGGGAGAAGCATTAAAGAGGGAAGAAACAGGCGTTATTCATTAGTAGGACTGGACTGCCCAAACTGTGCCGCAAAACTGGAGCAGGAGCTCAGGAAGGTCAGCGGTCTGGAAAATATAAACGTCAACTTTAACACATCGAGCGTAGAAATGCTGGAAATACTTGAAGAGGAAGCACGTGCTATTATCAAACGGGTAGAACCGGAAATTAAATTGCAAAAGATAGGGGATTTGTCATCCCTTTCGCCGGATATGGATACAGTAAAACCGGGCATCCCCTGGGTGATCATTGCGGCAGGCTTGTTGCTTGCCTTAGGGCTAGTATTTAACCAATCATTGCATGATACCCCTTTTTCATGGGCCAAGTATGTTGTTTTGATTACGGCATATCTTCTGGTTGGCTGGCCGGTAATCCTGACTGCTTGCAGAAAGCTTTTGGGCAGGGAACTTTTTGATGAAAATTTCCTAATGACCATTGCTACTTTCGGGGCCATTGCCATTCACCAATTGCCGGAGGCTGTCAGCGTGATGCTCTTTTATGCTATCGGAGAGCATCTGCAGGGCCGGGCTGTCAATCATTCACGCAGATCCATCACTGCCTTGCTCAATATTCAGCCGGACTATGCCAACCTTAGAGATAATGGAAGTATGTTTCAAGTAAAACCTGAAGAGGTTGGAGTTGGCCAGCTAATAATAATTAGGCCCGGTGAAAAGGTCCCCCTTGACGGTGAGATCATTGAAGGAACATCTTTTGTCGATACTGCTGCATTAACCGGTGAATCTGTTCCGCGAAAGGTTGAAAAAGGTGATAAAATATTATCAGGGATGATCAATGGGCAAGGACTTCTTACGGTCCGTGTGGCCAAACCATTTAGGAATTCGTCGGTGGCCAGGATTTTGGAGCTGGTTGAAAAGGCCAGTGAGCGAAAAGCCCCTACCGAACAGTTTATTACAAAATTTGCAAACCTTTATACACCTATCGTGGTTGGGGCCGCAGCCTTAATTGCCTTGGTTCCCCCGTTGTTCATTGCCGGGGCAACACTTAGTGAATGGGTTTACCGGGCACTGGTGATCTTGGTTATTTCCTGTCCCTGTGCGCTGATGGTTTCCATCCCGCTGGGCTATTTCGGTGGGATTGGCGCTGCCTCAAAAATGGGAATCCTCGTTAAGGGCGCCAACTTTATCGATGGCCTGGCCGAGTTGGATACGGTTGTTTTTGATAAGACAGGCACCCTGACGAAGGGAGTTTTTCGGGTAACCGAAATAGTGACCAAAAACCATAGTACCCCGGAAGAGATCTTATCGGCGGCGGCAGGGGCGGAAATTTATAGCAATCACCCCATTGCCCAGTCGATCATTGCTGCCTATAGGGAGAAAAGCGGGCAGGAAATACTACAATTTAAGATTGGGGATTATTGTGAGATCCCTGCCCATGGAATCAGTGCCAGTGTAAATGGGCGCCGGGTCCTGGTGGGAAATGATCGGCTGATGCATAGGGAAAAGATAAACCATGAGGATTGTGATATTGCTGGAACCGTTGTTTATGTGGCTATTGACGGGGTTTATGCCGGGTATCTGGTTATCGCTGATGAATTAAAACCTGATGCTAAAGAAACAATTTCCCGGCTGAAACAGCTGGGAATAAGGAAAACAGTAATGCTTTCCGGTGATGATAAAACGGTCGTTGAAAAAACGAGTAGGGAAATTGGAATTGAAACCTTTTTTGCGGAGCTACTGCCGGAAGACAAGGTTCGAATAGTCGAGGAATTGGAAAAGGAAATAGAACACCGGGATAAACAAAAATTGGTATTCGTCGGTGATGGCATTAATGATGCACCCGTTATTACCCGGGCGGATATCGGGGTGGCCATGGGCGGATTGGGTAGCGACGCGGTAATTGAAGCAGCTGATGTGGTTTTGATGGAAGACGCCCCTTCCAAGCTAGCTAGGGCGGTGGAAATCGCCAGAAGAACCCGGGGAATTGTACGGCAAAATATCCTCCTGGCCTTAGCGGTCAAGGCCTTTTTCATCCTACTCGGCACCTTTGGTTTGGCCAGTATCTGGGAGGCTGTTTTTGCCGATGTGGGGGTAACGTTGTTGGCTGTCCTGAATGCTACCCGGGCGCTGCAACGTCCCAGGGGGTTATCTCTTTAACGCCTGAGAGGAATTGATATGGAATATATATTGCTTTTTTTAGAAGGGGTTGTTACCTTTGTTTCACCTTGCCTTTTGCCCATGCTGCCCATCTATGTATCCTATTTTGTAGCAGATGAATCAAACAAGGGTAGGGCAATTATAAATGCGGTAGGTTTTGTCATAGGATTCACTATTATATTTGTTACAATGGGTGCCTTCGCAGGAACTGCCGGAAAACTGGTACGTAATTATACACCGGTTCTTAATATTGTTACCGGTATCGTTGTAATTATTTTTGGTCTAAATTTTTTAGGTTTTTTAAAAATAGGTTTCCTGAATCGTATCGGCGGGGGGGGCCGGATCGCTAGGAATCCCGGTTTTTTATCTTCTTTACTTTTCGGTCTCGTCTTTTCAATAAGTTGGACACCTTGTGTCGGTGCATTTTTAGCTTCAGCTTTGCTGATGGCATCCCTCGGTGGTTCCCTTTTGCGGGGGATCCTCATGTTGCTTGCCTTTTCGCTGGGCCTGGGGATACCTTTTATCATCAGTGCTTTATTGATTGAGCAGCTTAAAGGGGCTTTTGCTTTTATAAAAAGAAATTACGAGGTTATCAATTCACTGTCCGGTGGGTTGCTCGTCGCTGTTGGCATATTGATGGCTACCGGATACCTGGGCTATTTCCTATCACTATTAACTTTTTAGGAGAGGCATAATGGATAGAAAAATGAAGGCTGTAGTACTGGCCTTAGTGCTCGTTTTGTTAATTGCTGCGGCTATCTTTGCATATAACCTCTTTGGCAAGGAGCTGTTGTTGCAAGGTAACAATGCTGTAGGCA
>DUNV01000155.1 GCA_012839215.1 Bacillota bacterium | reverse complement strand
TTCAAAACATTTACCATATGCTAGCCTACGCTTTTCAGGTTTTAAATAAAGATAGCTATGCAAAAATAGCAACAGAAGAATTTGATACTGCTTGTGACCTGTTGGCGGCAATTCTTGCCAAAGGGCTTGCCAGCCAGGTCAAAAGGGGCCTGGGCAAGGAATATGCAAGCAGAAAGGAAACTCTTGGTTCACCTGTTGGAAGAATTGATATTTCAGCATCAGTGAAAACAAAAGCCATACCCAGCAAGCAACTGGTATGTGAATATGACGAATACACCGAAAATATTCAGTTAAATAAAATTCTCAAGTCTACTGCACTTCTGCTGGCCCGCTCCCCAGAAGTTTCAATCCAACAGAAAAAGGTTTTAAAAAAAGTGATGCTTTATTTTTCAAATGTTGATGAAGTTAACATCCGCAGAATCCAGTGGTCCAACATCAAGTTTCATCGAAACAACGCTACCTATAAAATGTTGGTTAATATTTGCTACCTGGTTGTTGCAGGCCTGCTTATGACTGAAATGGATGGTTCCTGGAAGTTGACACGTTATATCAATGATCAACATATGCACCGGCTTTTCGAAAAATTTGTGCTGGAATATTACCGCAGGCATTATCCTCAACTTAATGCCTGTGCCGCACATATTGACTGGAATGTTGATGATGGTTTCATTGACTTTTTGCCAACGATGAAAACGGACATTACGCTTACGTATAGCGGTAAAACCATAATTATTGATACTAAATATTATGAACAAACAATGCAGGTTAACAATTTATATGATAGCCGAAAAATACACTCCCAAAACATGTATCAGATTTTTACATATGTAAAAAATCGGGATGTTGACAGTTCAGGCACTGTAAGCGGCATCTTGCTTTATGCGAAAACCGATGAGGGCACCGTTCCCGACCATGATTATATGCTAAACGGAAACCGCATAAGCGTGAAAACACTCGATTTGAATACGGACTTTTCAGAAATAAAACGCCAACTCCATGGGCTAGTTGCTGATCTGCTGAACTAATTTTGCAATTTGCAGGGGCTTAGCGCTGCAGTAAACCTGTTTTGTTGTACCTGGCGGTGCCCCAGGGGCGTTATCCTAAGGTGTAGCGAAAATCTGTGCCACCATAGCTTGTTACTGATACCTCAAACGAACCAGAAACAGACAATCCAAACTGTCCATAAACTGTCTGATATACTGACCAGAAAAATTAAAGGTGGGTTAAACGAAATAAATACGGACCGCGTTGACCTGTTTTAATTAAGGCGGCAGTAGATAAGTTGAACTGTCATCCATTAAACCGGAGGTGTTGAATTTTGAAAACCAGCCATACCCTCTTTGTTGGTAATACCAGGCACATTATTTCAGAACTGGCCGACCAAAGTATTGGTCTGATCATAACCTCTCCACCTTATTGGAACATAAAAGATTATGAAATAGAAAAACAGATCGGGTACGATCAAACATACGAAGAATACATAAATTCACTGCAAGAAGTCTGGCAAGAAAGCAAAAGAATATTGATACCGGGGTGTAAGCTCGTAATTAATGTGGGTGATCAGTTCCTCAGGGCAAAGGACAATGATGGTATTTATGAAATCAAACCCATCCATGCGGACATAATTAAAACATGCCAGGACCTGGGTTTTCTCTTCCTGGGCAATATTATTTGGAGAAAAATTACCACAACAAATCCTTCTGGTGGTTGCAGCTGGATGGGTAGTATTTATTATCCCCGGGATGGTTATATCACCTACGAACACGAATACATCATGCTTTTTAAAAAACGGGGAAAGGCCCCCAGGCCACAGGGAAAGGCCAAGGAACTGAGCCGTTTACCCAAGGAATTCCGCTCAAAATGGTTTAGGGGGATATGGGATGATCTGCCCCCGGCAAGACAGGAGGTTCACTGTGCCATGTTCCCCGAGGAACTTCCCATGAGGATCATACGCATGTTTTCATTCGCGGGGGATACAGTCCTTGATCCGTTTGTGGGAAGTGGGACAACCATGGCCGCCGCTGAAAAATGGCATCGCAGCTCTATAGGAATAGATATTAACCCGGATTTTGTCAGCCTTGTTCAAACTAAGGTTAAAAATCTGGTTGTCATGGATGAAGCCAGGGTCCATAGACAGGCAATCAGATAGAAGATTTAAAAATAGAAACAGCTTCGCTGTCCCGAAAAGCGGAAAGGGCAAACCGCCGGCTAGGGCCTAGCATTGAGACTGCTGCTCTTGCCCAGGGGGCTACCTTTGCAGATTGCCAAACCGCCGGCTAGGATCTGGCGTTAAGACCCAGTAGCTCCCGGCCTATAGTCAGCTTGTGCATTTCACGTGTGCCTCCCAGGATAGTCATTAGGATCGAATCACGGTAATGCCGCGCCGGGGGATAATCATCAGTACAGCCATGTGCCCCGTGTATGCGGATGGCCTCCTCCGAGGCCTTGACGGCCAGATCGCTGGCTAATATTTTGGCGGCTGAAAGTTCCTTGGCATGGGGCAGATCCCTGCTTTTCAGATAAGCTGCATAGTAGACCTGCCAACGAATGGCCATAAGTTCCGCTGCCAGACTGGCAATGCTATCCTGGATCATTTGATAGGAACCGATGGGTTTGCCAAATTGGGAGCGTTCCCTGGCAAACTCTATACTGGCGTCAAGGCAGCTTTGGGTTATGCCCAGGGCCCCTGCGGAAATAAACAGGCGGGCCGTATCAATGCCATGCAGGGAGATGTGCAAGCCGCGCCCCACCTCGCCAATAAGGTTTTCCCGGGGCACCCGGCAATCTAAAAAACCAAGGTTGCTAAGATCCCCGGCCAGATCACCCACCATGCTGATTGGATGGCTGGAAAAACCGGGCGTATCGGTATCCACCGCAATGAGGGCAATTCCTCTCCATCCCAGGTTCTTGTCCGTTTGGCAAAGTACCAGGCATGTATCCGCCAGCCCGCCGCTGGTAATAAAATTCTTTGAACCGTTGATGACCCACTGGTCGCCATCTACCCTGGCACTCGTCTCAATGGCCGCGGCATCGCTGCCAGCGGCGGGCTCCACTGCCCCTACGGCAATGATGCTCTCCCCGCTACAGAGCGGGGGAAGGTATTTTTGCTTTTGTGACTCGTTGGCACCCAGGTTTAAAACAGTTCCAGCCAGAACGCCATGCCCCAGGGCAGTCAATGTTTGTGTCCAGCTGACATAGCTAAGCTGCTCCCAGACGAGAACTGCTGACATATAATCATATCCGGACCCCCCATATCGTTCGGGAAGATGTATACCCAGCATGCCCAGCTCGCCCAACTTTTTAGTCAGGGCATGGTTCACCCTGCGCTCTTCCTCGTATTCCCGGATGGTCGGCAGCATCTCTTTCAGGGCAAACTCCCTGGCACTCTCTTGCAGCATCTTTTGTTCCTCAGATAAAGTAAAATCCATCTTGTTTCCCCCCATGATCCATAATCCAGCCCATAACCTGCAACAAATCTGCTGGCAGCCTACCGACTTTGGCCACATGACCGCCCCATCTAAAGGGGGATATTGCCATGCCGCTTGGGATCCCTGCCCACCTTTTTGCCTTCCACAAACCTGAGTGACTTGATCAAGGTCCTTCTTGTCTCCCGTGGCTCAATGATGTCATGTATGTAGGTCACATCGGAAGCCAGAGCCATGGGATCGGCATAAAGGGTTTTGTATTCCTGCACCTTCCGGGCCTGAAAGGCCTGGGGATCGGCGCTGTTTTTAATTTCATCAGCATAAAATAAGGCCACGGCCTGCTCCGCCCCCATAGCCCCGATTTCGGCGGTTGGCCAGGCAAATATCAAATCGGTCCCGAAACCCGGGAGAACACCCATACCCAGGGCCGCCCCGCCATATACCTTCCTCAGCAAAAGGGCAATTTTGGGCACAGTCGCCTCCGACAAGGCATAAAGTACCTTGGCGCCGTGGCGGATAATACCCGCATACTCCTGCTCCTTGCCGGGCAGGTATCCCGGGGTGTCCACCAACAATAGGAGGGGAATATTAAAGGCATCGCAGAAACGGATAAAACGTGCCTGTTTATCAGAACTATCCATGCTCATGCAGCCGGCCCGCACCCGGGGCTGATTGGCCACAATACCCACGGAATATCCCCCCAGCCTGGCAAAACCAATGATGATCTCGGCGGCAAACTCGGGTTTGACCTCTAAAAATTCGCCCCCATCGACGATATCCTCAATTACCAGGTGCATATCGTACCCCTTGGTGGGCTGCAATGGAACAATCCTTTCCAACTTTTCCGAAAAACGATCGTCAGGATCCCCCATTTCCTTAAAGGGGGGCTTTTCACGCCAATTTTGGGGCAGGTAGGACAGGAGCCGGCGAATCCCCCGCATGCAATCTGCCTCGCTCCCCACCCGGAAATCGGCCACACCCGATACCTGGCAATGAACCCGGGCTCCGCCCAGTTTTTCCATGCTAATTTCCTCGCCCAGCACCGATTTGATGACCCGCGGACCGGTAATAAACATGCGCGATAGATTGTCCACCATAAAGATAAAATCGGTCAATGCCGGGGAATAGACTGATCCCCCCGTGCAATTTCCTAAAATGGCCGATATCTGGGGCACGGCCCCTGAACAACGGGTATTAATATAGAAAACCACCCCGGCACTTTTCTCATCGCTGATGCGATATGGATCATCACTTCCTGCCAGCTCTGGCCTAATAACCCGTGCCCCGGGAGAATCGTTGAGGCCAATCAGCGGCACACCCATCTCCAGGGCCATCTCGTGAATTTTATAGACCTTGCGCCCATGGTAATAACCCTGGGATCCCCCAAACACAGTAGCGTCATGAGCAAAAATGCAGACAGTTCTACCATCTATCGTACCATGACCAATAACGATCCCGTCACCGGGTGCACCAACATTATGCTTGATCAACATGTTAAATTCTTGAAAACTGTCAGGATCAAGCAAAAGAGCGATCCTTTCACGAGCGGTAAGCTTCCCCTTTTCATGCTCCCTGGCAATCTTTTTTTTGCCACCGCCCAAGGATGCGGCCCGCCTAACCTCACGCAATCTTTGAATTTGTTGTTCCATGGTTGATTCCCCCTAGATTACCACCAAACCTTTCGCCCACCCCCAAGGCAACCTACTACAACTGCAATAATTATGCCACTTATCGATCCAATTGCCGTTTCAGCATAAAAAGTAACTACTGTTTCCCGTAAACACTTTTTAAAGAGTCCAGGCAGTGTAGCCAGCAATGTAATTCCCGGCTATTAATTGTTTTTTAGCACCCCACCTGTTATAATTATTGAGCGTTAACAGAACATTTCGTTTGTTTTTCAAACACTCGTTCCCGGAGGAAAACTATGATCATACAAAATGATGAAAAAGCACTGGAATTATTCAAAGATTCTTTTTTTAACATTCTGGATAAAATAAATGATCCACTAATTTTCATTAATAAGGATGGCATTGTTATTTATGTCAATAGTGCCTACGAATACCAGGTCGGCATCCCCAGGGAAAAAATTTTGTACAGGAATTTGAAAGAGAAACATCCAGAGGACAAGCTGCTTAAAGTCCTGGAAACAGGGCAACCTATCAAGGAATATGCACACTATAATAAAACACTCGGTTATGATATTATCGCTGACTTTATTCCATTAAAGGATGCTGCCGGAATCGTTCAGGGCGTAATTGGAGTTGGTAATGCCAATGTTGTCTATAAAATTAACAGGCACCTCCAGGCGCTGGTCGTCGGTGGTGAGGGAAAGACACGGCAAAGGACAATTAATGCCAAAAATCTTGATGCTTTTAAGGATATCATCAGCGATGATCCAAAAATGCTGCACTGTCTGAACATAGCCGCCAGCGTGGCCCGAACGGATGCCTCAGTTATGCTCAGGGGCGAGACGGGCACAGGCAAGGAACTGATCGCCGATGCCATACACAGAGCCAGCAACCGCTCCGACTCCCCCTTTGTAGAGATAAACTGTGCGGCGATCCCCGAGAATCTGCTCGAATCGGAACTTTTTGGCTATGTCTCGGGGGCATTCACCGGGGCCAGGGCCACGGGGAAAAAAGGGAAAATTGAAAAGGCCCACAATGGAACCCTATTTTTAGATGAAATTGGGGATATTCCCCTGGGCATACAAGTTAAATTATTGCGCTTTACGCAAGAAAAATATATTGAAAGGCTGGGGGAAACAAAAAAAATTCCCGTTAATACGAGAATTATTTCGGCAACCAATAGAAACCTTGAGCAGATGATCCAGCAAAGGGATTTCCGCATAGACCTTTTTTACCGGCTCAACGTGGTGCCAATTTTTGTGCCCCCGCTGGGTGAGAGAATTACAGATATATCCCTGCTCTCCTATCATTTTTTAGATCATTACACCACAAAATACAACAAGAAGCTATCCTTTACACCCGACGCTATCAAGCAACTGCAGGACTACCCCTGGCCGGGCAACGTCCGGGAACTTAAAAACGTTGTCGAGCAGGCCGTTATTCTTTGCCAAACTGATAAGATCACTATCAGCGATTTACGGCTGAACTTTTTTGATACCACCACCGCCAACAAGCCTTTTACACTGCACCTTGGCAGTGCTGTGGAAGCACTGGAGAAAAAAATTATTACGGAGGCACTGGCCCGGACCAAAAACAACAAGAGCAGGGCCATAGATTACCTCGGCATCAGCAGAAGCGCTTTTTATGCCAAACTAAAAAAATACAATATTCCCGATCAGTAGCCGGTAGCAAGCCGGCAGCCGGTTTCCCATGCATCGGTATGGATTTGGGAAAGGGGCCCTTTTAAAGGGGCCCCCTTTTTTTTACAGGGGTTATCTGCAAAACAATCCATCCCCAGGGCACATATTTGCCCTGAATAGTAACATTCAGAAAGGACAAAAACCCGGGCCCGGGCATAGAATAGAGCAAAACTACCTGAAAGGGTGTACACCCATGGAAAAATCCCTAGTGTGGGATAGAAAAACGAACCCCGCCGATCCCTCCACTTTCCCCAAATTCATCGATCCACTTACCATTCCAGCAATTGCCAGGCCCTGCGGGGCGCCCGATTTACATGATAGGCATCCACGCTTTTTCGGCAGGGTTCCCCTCGGTGCCCGGCTCTTACCCCCGTTTGCTCTCCCGACAGGTGAAACAGTCATCCCCGACCATTGTCAAAAATTCTATAATATCGTCATGCGGGAGGCAAAACACAAGTTTCATAAACATTTCCCGCTAACCACTATTTGGGGGTATAATGGCACGTCCCCTGGACCCACGATCGAGGTGCAAAAGGATACATCCATCGAAGTCAGATGGATAAACGACTTGCCCGAAAAACACCTCTTCCCGGTAGATCACACCCTGCATGGGACCCTGGATACGCCCGATGTGCGCACAGTGGTCCACCTGCACGGCGCCAATGTTGCCGATGACAGCGACGGCCATCCCGATGCCTGGTTCACTAAAAACTATGCCGTAACCGGCTGGAAATTTACGCGCCAGACCTATGAATACACCAATCACCAGCCAGGAGCCACCTTGTGGTACCACGATCACGCCGTGGGCATAACGCGGCTAAATGTCTATGCCGGGCTGGCAGGATTCTACCTTATCAGGGACAGGTTGGAGCAAAGACTGCATTTACCCAAGGGCCCATATGAAATCCCCATCATGATCCAGGACAAGGCCTTTAATGAGGATGGCTCCCTCTATTATCCCGACAATGCCATCCCACCGGTGGAAAAGCCCGTGCCTTCAACCCCATCATTTTTCTTTGGCAACACCATAGCCGTAAACGGTAAACTTTGGCCCTACCTCAATGTGGAGCCGCGCCCCTACAGATTTAGGCTGCTGAATGCCTCCAACCTGAGGGCCTACGATCTACACCTGGACAATGGGGCCATCTTCCACCAGGTAGGCACAGAACAAGGGCTTTTGCAGCAATCCCAGGAAATTGATTCCTTTATCCTGGAACCCGCCGAAAGGATAGATGTACTCATCGATTTCTCTCGCTACAGGGGGCAAACTTTAACACTTATCAATGCAGGGGCCGGAAGTACCCCCCCTGCCGATGAACACACCGGCAAAATTATGCAATTCAGGGTTGTGCTTCCCCTTAAGTACACAGATACGGGCACAATACCCGGGGATCTGTTTCCCTACCATCCAACTGATCCACTCCTGGCCTGTAGGGAAAGAACACTTCATTTGGATGAGACGACAGATCGCTATGGCAGGGTACTACATTTACTAAACGATCGGATGTGGCATGATCCTGTCACAGAAGTGGCTGAACTGGACACCATCGAAATATGGCATCTGGTCAACCACTTTGACTTTCCCCACCCCATCCATGTCCATTTGGTTAACTTCGAAATATTGGGTAGGAAACCCTTTACAGACGAGGACTTTGATGCCAAGGGGAACTATATCTATGTTCCTGCCAGTTTAACGCCACCGGCAACTTATGAAAAGGGGCTAAAAGATGTAGTCAGGGCTGAAGGAGGCAAGGTAACCTCCATCGTCACGCATTTCAGGGAGCATACCGGCGATTACATCTGGCACTGCCATATCCTCGAACACGAGGATAACGATATGATGCGGCCCCTTAAGGTAATCGGGCGGAGTGCCTGCCACGCCCCGCCGGCCGTGAAATAGGATCAGATAAATATAAGCACCACCGCTGGAATCATATCGCAATTGTCCCCCGGGATAGATACATCCTCATAAAGAAAAGTGGGCCCTTCAGGTGAAGAACCCACTTTTTTCCCTAAACAATAACGTCTACTGCCCTATGGGGGTATTGCCCTCCTGCATATCTTTTACCTGACCCAACCTCTCAGTTTCATGGCCTCGGCCAGGCGCTGGATGGCATACATAAAAGCTGCTTCCCGCATCGTAATTTCCTCGCCGAAACTGCGCCGGTAATCGTAAATATGCTGAAAAGCCTCAACCATTTTTAGTTCGAGGCGCTCGCTTACCTCACCAGCTGTCCAGTAATAACCGTAGTTGTTCTGAACCCATTCAAAGTAAGAGGTTGCCACGCCTCCGCTGTTAGCAAGAATATCGGGGACAACAAAGACTTTTTTCTCCTTGAGGACCTCGTCGCCTTGGGGTGTAGTCGGCCCATTGGCACCTTCGACAATCAACCTGGCCCTGATCCCCCGGGCCACCTCCGCAGTAATCTGGTTTTCCATGGCAGCAGGGACAATAAGATCGCAATCCAGGGCATAAAGTTCTTCAGTAGTAATACTGCCCTTGGCCTTTGGATAACCTTTGACACTGCCTGTTTGCCGGCAGTACTGGAAAAGTTCTTCCGCATCCAGGCCGTCTTCATCAGAAACACCGCCAAAAATGTCGCAGACGGCAATCAACTTACAGCCTTCCCTGGCCAGGAAACGTGCTGCACTGGAACCCACGTTGCCATAACCCTGCACGGCCAAAGTTGCACCCTTCAATGAAAAACCCAGGGCCTTGGCCGCCTCACGTGCAGCCAGCATAATCCCCTGCCCTGTGGCAGTTTCCCGCCCGGCGCTGCCGCCCAGGGCCAGCGGTTTACCAGTGATGACACCCCAATCATCGCATCCCTTGATGCTGCAATACTCATCACCCATCCAGGCCATCACCTGTGCGTTGGTGTTTATATCCGGCGCTGGAATATCCACCCGGGAATCCAGAACAGGTGCCATGGAGCGCATATACTGGCGGCTGAGGCGTTCGATTTCCTGGGGCGACATCTTCAGGGGATCACAGGTCACAGCCCCCTTGCCCCCGCCAAAGGGAACATTTACCACGGCACACTTAATAGTCATCCAGATGGCCAGGGCTTTTGCCTCATCAAGATCGGCATCCTGGTGGAAACGAACGCCTCCTTTGTAGGGCCCCAGAACATTATTATGCTGGGCGCGGTAGCCCTTAAAAATACGCAGCGTTCCATCATCCATTCTAACGGGAACGTTTGCCTCTAAGACACGGTCACAGTCTTTTAGGCGCTCGTATACCTCGTCGGACAGGCCTAGTTTCCTGATGGCATTTTCCAGACTATTCTTGGCAATTTCATAAGGATTATTCTCTTTCTTCCGGTTTTCCAAAGAAATCCCTGCTTTCCAGCAAATTTTTTTAAGAAAAGAACTTGCTTTTTAGATTGACGGCGATTGAATCTTTTGGCACAATGCAGCATTGCCCCTGGCAGACACTCTCGTTTATTTTAATACATTCAATTTGTTTTTTGCAAGCACTTTTTGCGGGTATGCACGCAGGTAGCCTCTCACCCAGAAGGAACTGATTAGGCCGAAACTGATGTTGGCCAGGGCAACAGCGCCCCAAGCCCCATAGTGCCCCAACCCCAGGAAAAGGGTAAAAAGATAGGCCCCGCCCACCTGAAAAACCAACAGCCGGACAAGAATATTGACAAAGGGGGGATAACCGTGACCCATGCCCTGAAAGGTGGCATTAGCCAACAGGCCAATACCCAGGATGCTGTAGGTCAAAGCCGTAAACTGGAAATATTGGCTACCGAACCTTACCACATCGCTGTCCATGCTGAACACCTTCACAAAATAAGGGGCAAGAATGATCACGGCAATTCCCATGGGAATCATGATCTTAAAAAGAAATTTTCTCCCTTCCAGGAAAATTTCCTCCACCCGTTCCAACTCCCCAGCACCATAATTTTGCCCGGCCATGATCACCGTGCCAGCAGCAAGGCCAACCATGGGCAGGATCATAACCGCCTCCACACGGAAACCTATCCCAAAAGCCGCCACGAGGGTATTTCCCAGGGTCATCCTCATCAGAATATAATTAAAAAAAAGCAGGGAAAGGGAAAGGAAGCTTTGATTAAGCGAAGCCGGCACCCCCACGGATACTATTTCCCTGAGGTGAGACCAGCTCAAGGTAAAATGGCGGAACCGGAGGTTGAAAATTCCCTTGCCCCGGCGGTAATAATCCAGGGCATAAAGACAACCTATCACCCAGGAAATGGCCGTGGCAATAGCTGCACCCTTGACCTCTAGCCGGGGAAAAAACCAGATACCAAAAATAAAAAAGGGATCGAGGACAATATTGCTGATACTGGCGACTAGCAGCATGCGCATGGAGGCACCGGTATGTCCCTCCCCCCTCAGCGTGCCATCAAAAACGTGCAATAAATATTTGGCAATACCTGTAAAAAGTATCACCCGGACATAATCATGGGCCATCGTAAAAATATCACCGCTGGCACCCATAAAGGAAAGGATCCATGGTGCCAGGGGTATTCCCAAAAGGGCAAGCAGCACACCGATGACGAGGGCCAGGGCAACACCCTGTTTACCCGTCTCGGCAGCAAACTCCCTCTCACCTGCCCCCAAGGCACGCGCCACCGCAGAGCTAACACCAATAGTAACCCCGGCAGCAATAGCGATCAAAAACATATAGATGGGAAAAGTAAAACCCATGGCAGTAATAGCGTCATCCCCCAGGCGGGAAACGTAAAAAGTATCGACAATATTAAATAGTGTTACAAAAAGCATGGCGATCAGAATTGGGTAGGAAAGCTTCAGCAGGGAAGGCAACACCTCACCCTGCAAAAGATCGTTACCCCTTATACTGGGCTGCCTTTCGGCTGCCTTATTATCGTCCACACTCCCACCAACACTATTTGGACCCCTAACTTTATTCATTATGCCTCCATTAATTCATTGATCTATCTGGAACTATTCCCTCTATTCTACTATAATTACCTCCCAATTTAAAGGGCGGGCAAACCCATGGTAATCTGCCCTCAGGCTTTTCCTTCCATAAAAGAAGGAATCCGCCATTTAGATAAAGAATTGAATATACTCAAAACTTAGGAAAGGATAATTCCATGGATAAGAAAAAACTAGTCGTTATAGGCGGTGATGCCGCCGGCATGAGCTGCGCCAGCCAGGTCAAAAGGCTTCGGCCCACATGGGAGGTCATTGTTTTTGAAAAAAATGATTATATATCCTATGCGGCCTGTGGCATGCCATATTTCATCGAAGGCCTTGTCCCCAACAAGGAAGAACTCCTTGAACTCACACCCGAAATTGCTATTAGTGAAAGAAAAATTGATCTAAGGATACGGCATGAGGTTATTAAAATATCCCCCCGGGGAAAAAAAGTAGTAGTTAAAAATGAACGGGGCGAAGAAAAGGAAGAAAGTTTCGATGTGCTGCTCATCGCCACAGGTTCCCTTCCCCAGGTATCCGGAATAAACTACCAACAATCGGACAGGATCCTGGTTCTCAAAAACCTGGAGGATATGGAAAAAATTGATGCCCTCATCAGGGAAAATCCCCGCGGCAAGTGTGCAGCCATCGGCGGAGGATATATCGGCATTGAAATGATCGAAGCCTTTAGAATAAGGGGGTTGGAAACACACCTGATCCATAGGAGAACAGAACTGGCCAGGACTTTCGAAAAAGAAATATCCGATCTAATCATCGGGGAAATGGCGCGAAACGGGGTGGTACTCCATCTAGGGGCTGCCACTAAGGAAATTAGGGAAGAAGACGAGGGCATCACCGTCACTACCGACAAAGGCAATTTTAACTATGACTTTGTTTTCTTGGGCCTCGGGGTTGCCCCGGCCAACAAGTTGGCAAAAGAAAGCGGCATTGAACTGGGCCTTAAAGGCTCTATCAAGGTCAATGAATACCTGCAGACAAATTATCCCTATATCTATGCCGCGGGGGACTGCGTCCAGGCAATACACATACTTAGTAGGGAACCAGTCTATACCCCCCTGGGTTTAAAGGCTAATAAAGAAGGAATGTTGGCAGGAATGAATATAGCCGGCACGAGGGCACCATTTGGGGGGATCCTGGGCACTGCCATCACAAAGTGTTTCGCCCTCGGCGTATCCAGAACCGGGCTAACCTATGAGGAGGCAGCCAGGCATAATTTTGATGCAGTAAAAATCACCCTTAATTCCATGAGTAGAGCCCGTTATTACCCCGGCGCGGAAAAACTATTCTCACTGGTCGTGGCGGAAAAAAGTACCGGCCTAATCCTTGGCGCCCAGCTGGCGGGCCCACCTGATGCCGTTAAAAGGATCGATGTCTACGCCACAGCCATCTATAATCACATGACCCTTGATGATGTATTTAATCTTGATCTGGCCTATGCCCCACCCTTTGCCCCTGTCTACGATCCGGTTCTGCTGGCGGCCAGGGTAGGGAAAAAAGCCGTTCGTTGATAATCGATGAGGTGGTTTTCGCCCTTCTATTGTGATAAAAAAAGCCGGTTTTGGACACACCGGCTTTTTTTAAAATTCTAAGGTAACCCCTCTTATAATTTTACGACGTCGCCTGCCTGGGGCCCGCGATTGCCCTCGATAATCTCAAATTCCACCTCTTGGCCTTCCTCCAGCGTTTTGAACCCTTCACCCTGAATAGCGGAAAAGTGTACAAATACGTCGCCATCATTTTCCGTTTCGATGAAACCGTACCCCTTTTGTGCATTGAACCATTTAACTCTGCCTAACATTTTAACCTCCCTATATTCCCTTATAAGGGCAAGTGCTTTATTATACCATATTTTTCATGAAGAACAATAACTAAATCATAATATTCTACAAAAAACTGCAAACAGCAACATTACCTGCCGCCCATTTTTGGCAATATAACAAGAGAGATAAAAAATGCCCCCAACCGTCTTGCTTTTCTTTTCCTGCTATGCTACAATTTGCGAAAACATGCATTGTTATGCCTGTTTAGCAGGATACCCAGGAGAAAGGAAGCTGAATTTTTTGCTGCAGGGGAAAAAGGGAATTGTATTCGGGGTGGCCAATCGGCATAGCCTGGCTTGGTTTATTACCAAGGCACTTAGTGGAGCCGGTGCCCAGTTGGCAATTACTTACCAGGAAGAACGTTTTGAAAAGAAATTAAAAAAATTGATGGAAAACGAGCTCGATGATCAACCGCTGGCACTGCCTTGTGATATCCGCGACGATGCCCAGATAGAAAGCGTTTACCAAAGGCTGGGTGAAACCTTCGGGCAACTGGATTTCATTATCCATAGTGTTGCCTTCGCCTCCAGGGAGGACCTCGAAGGCAAGTTTATCCACACCTCCAGGGAGGGTTTTCTTTTGGCTATGGAAATCAGCGTTTTTTCCCTGGCAGCTATCATTAAACCTGCCCTGCCTTTGATGGACAAGGGAGGAAATATTGTCACCCTCACTTATTTGGGAGGACAACGGGCCGTTCCCAATTATAATGTTATGGGTGTCGCCAAAGCAGCACTCGAGTCTTCGGTTCGCTATTTGGCGGCCGATCTCGGGGAGCAAAATATCCGGGTGAATGCCCTTTCCCCAGGCCCGATCAACACGCTTTCTTCACGGGGAATTAAGGGATTTAGCAGTTTCCTGGATCATGTTCGCCAAAAGACCCCATTGCAGCGCAATATTGAGGGCAAGGAGGTAGGCGACGCTGCCCTGTTCCTTTGCAGTGACCTGTCCCGGGGCATTACAGGAGAAACTATCTACGTCGATGCCGGTTACCATATTATGGGCTCATAGACGATATCTTAGTACAACATAGGAAATTGGAATAAATATTATTTTATTAAGAAATATTTTCTCTTTACTGGTAAAATAGCAGGAAATTATGCACTTTTGTGGAATAAATCCTTTGAAGCATAACAAAGACTGATTATAACAGTATTCTTGCCAACCCCTCCTCTTAGATCCTTGGGATTAGAAGGATTTTTCATAGAAGGAAATAATTTTTACCGTTTCGGGATAAAGTACTGTACAAATTATGGATACAATGCCCGAAAGCTATTTTACAGCAGGCGTAAAGCACTGAAATTACCGTGCTTCTCCATCAAATTTGAAAGGGGAATTATAATGGCAACCGGTAAGGCGGAACTGGCAAAATCAATAGCACAAAAAACAGGGGTAACACAAAAACAAGCAGCGGAATTCATTACAGCCATGCTCGATACCATTCAGGAAAAACTAATGGAAGGGGATAAGGTTCAGTTAGTAGGCTTTGGAACCTTTACGGCCAGGCGAAGGGAAAGCAGAGAAGGAAGAAGGCCGGGGACTGATGAAAAAATTATTATCCCGGCAAGAACAGTGCCAGTTTTTAAGGCCGGAAAAGTTTTCAAGGAAAAACTGAACATTAAAGATGAATAAATTTAAGGCTTGAAGAAAGGCTCCATTAAATAGTGGAGCTTTTCTTCTTTGTTACGGTATATTTTCCCCTCCGCGGGGGCAGACTCTTATGTATAATAAAAAGATCGGAGGGGAAGAAGGTGGCACCCACAATTCTATCGGGACTTCGCAATATGAGGGAGGACCTTTTACGCCAGCTGGTCCTGGCCAATAGGTCTGAAAAAGCCGAAATATTCGCTAGAATATTTGAGGTCGAGGACCTAATAGATAGCGAGGAAAAAGCGCTTCTGGATTAGATAAAACAAAAAGGTATCACCCTATGTTCAGAATATTAACCCCTGTTTAATTTATTTGTGCAGGCCCCCGGGATAGCTTTCCAAGTCCCCCCTGTCAAGAATGGAAAGAACCTCCAGGCCTGCTTTTTCAAGGTTTTCCCGTCCGCCCTCCTGGCGATCCACGATCACCAGGACTCTTTTAACCCCATAACCCGCTTCCCGAAGTACCCCGACTGCCTTAAGAACCGAGCCCCCGGTCGTCAGCACATCATCGAGAACCAGCACGGGGTAGGTTTCCCCTCCGGGGGAGGGGCCTTCAACCTGCCTGCCCGTCCCATGTCCTTTTGGTTCAGAGCGCACATAAAACGTCTCGTAAGGGCGGGCTTGGGGATCGCCCAAAGAATCACCAAAGCTCAGCGCACTTACTGCAGCCGCCAGGGGAACAGCACCCATGGCAGGGCCACCAACCGCCTTTATATCAAATCCTTCCCTGTGGATTAGATCGATTATATAGCGGGCCAACTTATAGACCCCCTCAGCGTTGAGGGTTACCCGCCGGCAATCGACATAGAAGTTGCTCTCCCTTCCCGAGGCCAGGCGTACCTTGCGACGCTGATATGCCTTTTTATAAACCAATTCCAGAATTTCCTTCCTTAGTTGTTCCATCCTGCCCATCATCACCTTTCAAAACTTAGTTACAAAAAACCTTTTCGCCTCCTGCCCGGAAAATCCTGCTTTTTTTGGATTTGCTACATTTCCATTTCCAGGCCTTTTGGTTTATAATGTACACAACTGCAGAAATTTTAAACGACTTGTATTAACGAACGAGGAGGAAAAAAATGAAAAGCTATAAAATCGCCATTATACCCGGAGATGGCTCCGGGCCGGAAATGCTCCGGGAAGGCGTTAAGGTTCTAGAAGCCGCCGCAGAAAAATTTTCATTCCACCTGGATTTTACCGAATTCGATTATGGTGGAAACCATTATTTGCAAAAAGGCGAGGTCCTTCCCGATGGAGCAGTTGAAGAGCTGATGAAGTACCAGGCTATCTTTTTAGGAGCTATCGGACACCCCGAGGTAAAACCCGGCATCCTGGAAAAAGGGATTCTGCTAACCTTGCGCTTTGAACTCGATCAGTACATCAACCTGCGACCGGTCAAACTTTATCCGGGGATCGAAACCCCCCTCAGGGGTAAGGGTCCCAATGAAATCGATTTTGTAGTCGTCAGGGAAAACACCGAAGGGCTTTATACGGGTAGCGGTGGTTTTTTACGCAAGGGAACGCCCCATGAAGTGGCAATCCAGGAATCCATCAATACACGCATGGGAGTGGAAAGGTGCCTGCGCTATGCCTTCGAATACTGCCGGGAACGCAACCGGGGAAAAAAGCTTACCCTTTGCGGGAAAACAAACGTTCTAACCTATGCCTTTGATCTCTGGGAGCGAGCCTTCCAGGAAATAGGGGAGGAATATCCGGACATCGAAAAGGATTATGCCCATGTGGATGCCATTAGCATGTGGATGATAAAAAACCCGGAGCAATTTGATGTGATCGTCACGGATAATATGTTCGGTGATATAATTACCGATCTAGGGGCAATGATCCAGGGGGGGATGGGAATTGCCGCAGGAGGCAACATCAACCCGGAGGGAACTTCAATGTTTGAACCCATTGGAGGCTCGGCTCCCAAATATGCCGGAACGAATACGATCAATCCCTTGGCCGCTATCTGTGCCGGGGGAATGATGCTCGATCATCTAGGGGAAAAGGAAGCCGCCACGGCCGTGGAACAAGCCGTCATGTCCACCTGCTCACGCAATATACGCGGCCTCTCCGCCGGTAGAATGGGTTATAGCACAGAAGAGGTGGGGGATCTGGTTGTCGGCCACCTAAGGGCGATGCAACTATAGGATCAGGTAATAACATTAATACCAGAATTTCTTGTGAAACCAGAAAGGGGGCCCTACCAGGCCCCTATCGCCTTTCTTTGAGGAACTGTGCCAGCACAGCTAAAAGAAAAAGGGGCAAATCCATTGCCCTTTTCAGGCGTGAGGGTTCCCGGACAATACGGTAAAGCCATTCTAGGCCGGCCTTCTGCACCCAGGCCGGCGCCCGGCGGGCCTTCCCCGAAAGAACATCAAAGCTCCCCCCCACACCCATAACAACACAGGGAGGTAATTTATCCCCAAAGCGGGAAATCCATTTTTCCTGCTTGGGAACACCCATGGCCACCAGCAAAAGCCCTGGCCGCCGGGAGGAAACCTGGCTGGCAACCTCTTCTTCCTCTCCGGGTAGGAAATAGCCATCCCTGCTCCCCGCCACTTGCAACCCGGGAAATCTTGTAACGGCGGCAGCAACTGCCTTTTGCAACACTTCAGGGCGCGCCCCCAGGAAAAAAACCGGAATGTTTTGCCGGGAGGCCTGTTCAAGACAGCTGATCATGAGATCATAGCCGGCGACACGCTCCGGGGCGGGTCTGCCCAAAAGGCGTGAGGCCAAAACAACGCCAATGCCATCAGCCGTCACTAGCTCGGCCTCCTCTATTACCTTTGCCAGCATATCATCATGGGTACTGCGATAGATCATCTCCGCGTTGGCCGTTACAACATGGAAGAACTTTTTTCCCCTCCATGCCTGCATGATCTTTCCCAAAGCTGCATCCCTGGTCAGACAATCAACAGGCCGCCCCAGGATACGGACCCGGGCGGCCCCCTTTTTAGCTGTTTCTGCCTTGTTATTCATCAAGTTACATTAACCTACCTTCAATGAACATTTATGCTCCGGAAACAAGCCGGGGATTAATTTTTCGATAGTTCGATCTGGCCGCCCTTCATGTATTGATCGACCAGCTCGCCAATCTCCCTTTCCAGGGGAATGACATAATCAATTCCGCTAATAGTTTCCGGCCTCCCCGGTAGGGTAAAGGTATTAATCTGTTCAAAATCGATACCCTTCAGTTTGTTAGCCAATAGGATAGCCTGGTTCAGTTCCAGATCGGTCTTTATATTTGCGGCAATCTCCGGTAGGAGCCGGGGAACCTTGATGATGTTTTTAAAGGCAATCATCTCCTGCAGCAGCGCCTTTAAAAATTGCTGCTGGCGGCGGACACGCCCAAAGTCCGCTTCCCCATCACTACGCCAGCGGACGTACTGCAAAGCCTTATCACCGTCCAGATGCTGTAACCCCGGCTGCAGATCGATCAGTACATCGATCCCCTTGTAATACATACGTTTTTCCACATCGAGCTCGATGCCCCCGAGAATTTCAATAATATTTTCAAAACCGTCAAAATCGGTCGTCATATAATAATCGATATTGATACCCAAAAAATCTTCCACAGTTTTTCTGGCCAAGGCCACTCCCCCATAGGCAAAGGCATGGTTGATTTTATCCTGCCTATGATCGGGGATCATCACCCTCATATCGCGGGGAATGGAAAAAAGACTTATTTCCCCTGATCGGCGATTCAGTGTCATAACCATCATCGTATCGGAACGCATGTTATGATCGCGGGGATCAAGGCCCAAAAGGAGCAGGTTCATCACTTCGGGAATGGCTATATCCCCGCCATCATCTTCGGTATGGGGAACAACATTATACTCTGGCATAACTACCTGGTAAATCTGGCCCCACATGTTGCTCAGCCAGATACCAGAGGCAACAGAGGCTATTGCCAGAATAATTACAGCAAAAATTAAAAACTTACGTATCCCCGAGCCCTTGCTTTGTTTTTTTCTCATCCTGGCCATACTTCCTTCAAATCCTTTCCTTGTTCGACAACAGCCAGTTACTTTCGCCAACGAAAAATATTATACCTTATCCGGCCAGGGTAGGCAATAGCCCGGGTTGCCACCCTCTACTGCCATCTCCAAAATTATTTCGGGATGCACTCCATTTGCCGGTTAACGGGCGGAGCGGATTTGCAGGGTTTTTTCCTCCACGGCGACAGGTATCCTTGTAGCAGTATTATCCAGCAGCTCAACATGCAACGTCCCCCCGATGAGGGGAACTGCCCCTTCCCGAAAAGCAATCGCCTCCATGATAGCCAACGTCTGCCTAGGAGGTATCTCCTCAGCAAATCCGAGATTGGTCAGGGTATATTCCACCACCCCTTCCCGGTTATTGATCCTTTTTAAATGGAATTCCTCTGCCTGCCGGTAGGAAGGGTTCTTTATATCTTTGATTTTAATCAATTCCGGATTGTAGAAAAAACGTAGTTGATATGAATGAATTCCTTTCACAAAGGGTGCCCCGATGGCGATCTCAAAGCTTTCACCGATTCCAACCCTATTTTCCTCCGGCAGGAGAACTTCTAGAAACCTAGTGGGATATTTCCCGGGAAATCCATCAATATCGACATCTTCTTCTCTCCAATGCCGTCCCCCATCCTTATAATGGATCCTCAGCTGATCCCTGTCCTCATCCCAAAACAGTTCTTCCACACCGGCTGCCTGTTGCACGAAATCCCTGCTTACCACCAGGCGCCCATTCTCTAAAATAGGGGGGCTGGCCGCGCGGTAAACGATCCCATTAATGGCATAGAGGGGGTTTAGCGGGTAAAGAATAATATGCCGTCCCCAACCTATCAGGATAACCCGCTTGTTATCATCCTCCCAGTTAACCCCGTAGCCCATTTCCTCAAAGATACGCCGCAGGGGAAACATAGAAACCTCTTCCTTTGTATCTTTTACATTCTCTATATCCCCATTAATATGCAGGGCTATCAGCCGGGGATCCTGCACCGGGAAGAGCCCAGATTCCTCCGGGAAAACACGCCCACCCGGAAGGGCCGCGGCATTACTGCCGGCGCCATATAAAACCAGCACCCCCAACAACACTGGAAGAAGAAAGAAAAGACTGCAAATATGCCATGGCCTGCCGAGAAAACTTTTCCTGCCCATTAACAACCCTTCCCCCGTTTCGAAAACCCCGGTCGATCCTGCTTCGTGCAACCGGATATGTTATTATTTGCATCCATCAAAAAGGCAGTTCCATCATCTTTTTAAGAAATTTTTCCTGCACATAGGTGCTGCCCTGGTGAAGGAGAATTGGAGCACTTTGCGTTGCCCCGCTGGAATCATCAACCCAGCTGAGGATCTTCTTGCCCAGATCGAGACGATAAAGAATGCTGTTCCAGTAAAATAGATAGACACCAGGAAGCTCCCCGGCGGCAATACCACGCCCAGTCACCTGCAGAGTTGAACGCAGGGGATAGTAGGCCTGCCCTCCCCACCGGATAGGCTGGGAAAGACCGATACCCTCACCGGCCACCGGCCAGCCATGCAGGATCCCCAGGGCCACCAGTAGCTGATCTCCGCCAGCGGGCACCAGGTATTGGGGTTCCACGCCGCAACCCTCTATGATGCGGCCCCGGGGGGAAATAAATTCCGCCGTTGTCAATTTCAGGCAGCCCTCCCCATCCAGTTCAAAAAGGGTCTGCATCGTCCCCTTGCCAAAGGTAACTCCACCCACTAAAGCAGCAACCCTGTTCTCCTTTAGGGCCGCGGCCACTATCTCCCCGGCACTGGCGGTCCCCCCGTTTACCAAAACAACCATGGGAATGGAAAAGGGCATCCCTGCGGCAGGCCCCTGGATCTCCTGCCAGGCGCGGTCCCTTTCCCGAACATTTAGAAGAACCCCATCTGTGAAAAGGGAACACATGGCCAGGGCCTCTTCAACATATCCCCCCTGGTTATTGCACAAATCAAGAATAAGGCCCTCCAGCCCTGCTGCTCGTAGCTCTTTCAATAATGTGGCCATTTCGCCGGCGAGGCCTTCGCCAAAGCTATAGATTCTTAGAAGGGCAATTCCCCTGTCCACCCAGCTGGATTCCACCAGGGGAAGGGCAATCTTTTCCCGGACTAGGGAAAAACCAAGGTCCTCGTTTTCCCGCCGGAGAAGCAGCTTAACCTTGCTCCCCTTTTCCCCGCGAATGCGCAGAGCAACCTCCTCCGCAGTCAACGAGGAAACAAAATTCCCATCCACAGAAATAATAAGATCGCCGCTTTGTATTCCAGCCCTCTGGGCAGGTGTCCCGTTAAAAACCGATGTCACAGTGATCCCGGAGCCCTTCTGCTCCAGTGAGAGGCCGATACCCCCCGGGAGAATCCGATCCAGATCCCCCCGAAAAGCATCCATTCTTTCCTTATCAAGATAGGCAGAATAGGGATCCTGAAAAACCGCTGGCAGCTCCTCCAGGGATTGCAGGGGAAAATGTTTTTCCTCCACCCGGTAGATATAATAACCTTTGATATAATCCTCAATTTCCTTGAGTAAAATTTCCCCAGTTTGCCCTAAATGGGCGGTGGAAGGAGTGCCAAAAAAAGATATGGCGAGAAGCAGCAGCACAGCCAAAGCCTTTTGATAAAGGTGTTTTCTCCTTTTTATGGTAGCGCTAATCACCCTGTTGATCACCTGCCCAATCATCTTCCAAGCTAAAAAGTATGACGATTAAACCTTGGAAAGGTTTACAGAAAAATGGCATGCCCAAATAATTGCACCCGCGGTAGGCTCCCGCACTAGATTTCGTTAAATCATAATTCTAAGGCACGATGTTTTTGCGGGGCTCACTCCCCCAACCGCTGTAAAAATTCCAACAGGAAGGCAAAAGTTTTGCCCCGGCTAAGCGTTTTATTGCGGCCAAAACCATGTTCCTCCAGCAGCGCATCCAACCCCAAGGCCTCCAGATCGGCGCCCTTAATGCCCTCCAGGAACCAGAGCAAATCCCCCAAAGTGGCCTCGCTTTGTTCATCCGAAAGATTTTTCGCCTGAAAGCGGTTGCCCAACACCCTTTCCAGATAGCCACCCACGACCAGGGAAATATCGCGAAGCTGAATTGGTTCATCGAGGCGATAATTGTTATCGTAACGTCCCGTCACCAGGCCGTAGGAGCGCAGCTCTTTGATCAAAGGATAAAGGGGGTGCCCCTGCAAAGCATAGGGGAACTCAAAATCTTCTAGATAGGCACCCTGCTTTTTGAGGCGCCCCTGCAGGGCACCAATCTGCGACTCGTTTTCGCTTAGTTCGAGAAAATTTACTTTTTCTTCCAAGGAAAGAGCAGCGGCCACCCCCGCTGCCTCCCCCACGGCCATGCCCACGGGAACAACACGGGTGCTGCCATGAGCCAGCGAATCATAACTGGCCCCCCGGCCAACAACAAGCAAATTAGACAGTCCTTCGGGGACAAGACAACGAAAGGGAATACTGTAGATGGCCGGATTGCCAATCACAGCCCCCCAATCATCCATGGCCGTGGCCTGAATATCGACAGGGTAGGAGCCGAGGGCTATCTTGTCCCAAAAATCGCGATGCTCCAACAAATCGTCGATCGTCAGGCGGTAAAGCCCTACAAGATGCCTCGTTTCCCGTACGTACAGCTCGGGGGCCGTAGCTACCAGGTAAGCCCGCCCAAAACCCGGTAAGTTTTGCCGCATATAGCGGATGAGGAATTTTGCCTCCTTCTGCCCCCTTTCCAGGGCTAGCTCCCGGGAGGCGGCATCGAGGGCGTCTACATCGAAAATATGCATAGCATTAATGAGCAGATCCCCATTGTTTTGCAACCCTATATTCAGACCCCGGCTGCGTATCTGCGGATCAAGGGGGCGGTAACCCCTCATTTCCTCTAAAAATCCCCAGGCTGAAGTGCCAAAAGCGCCGCTTTGCCCGCTGGGATCGTGAGGCAGGGCACCAATCAACTGGCCCCAATCCACGCCTCCCACCCCCAAAACCAGCGTAACAGCCTGGCGCCTTTTTGATCCAAGATCCTCCATTCCCAAGGTAAACCCGGCACCGGCAAGGGCAGCCAGATCAGCATCCTGGGTAGCATCGATAAAGCAGGGAGCCGTAACCCTCTTTCCACCCTCCAGAATAATGGCAGCAACCTCTTCCTTCTCCCGCAAAACTCCATTCATCTTCTGATCGAGGGAAAGCGTAATATTGTCTTCTTTTGCCAGCATCCTTTCCAGCACCCTCCCCGCTGTATTAATATCAAAGGAGATCCCTTCCAGTTGCTGAAAAAATTCTAGAAATATCCCTTGCGTCAGCAGGTTTCCCGCAGGATCATAATTCATATCCAGGGTACTGAGCCAACCTTGGGTAAGCAGGCCGCCAACCTGGGAACGCCTGTCCACCAGCAGCACGCTGAGACCATTCCGCGCTCCCGAGATGGCCGCGGCAATCCCTTCGGGATCGCTCCCAACAACGATAAGATCGTAATCATATGTCGATCCCCTGCGATTTGCATAAAAAGCCACCAGTAGCAGCAAGACGAGAAGAAGGGCTATGGCAAAAAAAACAGCCTTGCTTTTTTTAAGCCGTCTGCGCCCGCGACGTTTCATAATTGATAACCCCCACCTATGAAATAAGAACCCCCAAAGTTTTATGCAGCTGGATCATACCATAAAAATTCAGATCAATGGCACAGAAGAAAAAATTTACCAGCCCTAGCAACTATTTCCCATTTTGTTCGTCTAACAGGGTAAGAACTAAAAAGATCAGAAGACCTGACAACATATGCTTTGTAAATGCATCTGGGTATTCATATGCCTATAATTTTCACTGCACAAGGTGTATTCTGTTGATTCCACTGCATTATTTATAGTAATATTATTAATTTACCCGGTGGTGAAATTTATGTCCCCAAAGCCCATTCTTCAGGCTAAAAATATCATAAAAAAATACCGGATGGGCACACAAGTTGTTTCCGTTTTAAATAGTATAAATCTCGATGTTTACCCCGGGGAGGTCGTCAGCCTGCTGGGCAAATCGGGCTGTGGCAAAACTACTTTTTTAAATATTGCCGCCGGTCTGGAACGACCCACCAAAGGGGAAATTATCATCGATGGACACCTTCTCAACAAAATAAGCGAAAGCAAAATGTCCGTTTTCCGCCGCAAGTACATTGGCTTTGTTTTCCAGCTATATAACCTCATCCCCTCCATGAATGCCCTGGAAAATGCTATTCTACCCCTCGTTTTTGAGGGCATCCCCGCCAGGGAAAGGGAACAGAAGGGCCGTGAACTTCTCAAAACCATGGGCCTCGGCGATCGTCTCGGGCACAAGCCCAGCGAAATGAGCGGCGGGCAGCGCCAGCGCATCTCCCTTGCCCGGGCTATTATTAATAACCCCCGCATTATTTTTGCCGATGAACCTACCGGCAACCTCGATTCCCGCACCACAAAGGAAATACTCGATCTTTTGATCTCTACATTGCGAAAAAATGGGCAGACATTGCTCATGGTAACCCACGATCAGGAGGTGGCCAGGCATGGGGATCGCATTATCGAAATGGCTGATGGTAAAATTATAGGCGAAAAAGTGATGTAGAAAGAGGAGGAAAATTTTATGGGAAAACATATAGCTCTACTGCTATTATTCATTCTTTTCATTTCACCGGTAGGGGCACCGGCCACCTACGCCCTGACTGACAACCAGCCCCTGCTAATAGTTGATAATCAGCCCCTGCTAATTATTGAACAAATCAATATGGAACAAACCGCTTTTGCCGGAGAAACCTTTTATATTACCCTCGTGGTAAAAAATCATGGGACACACCCGGCCTTCAATATTATTGCCGATATAAAGTCCCTTCAGGAACGTGATGAATTCTTTACAAGGGGAAAGCCATTACCCACAAACGAAAAACCGGATATACAAGTTATTGAGGGCGGGGAAACCCGTAGCCTGACTTTCCCCATCGATGTTAGTGAAAAAGCCTTGAAAAAGGATGAGGGCTATAACCTCATGATCACTCTTAGGGGCCAAAAAATACCCGGGGGCAGCAGCGCTGAGGGTTCTTTTATCGATACATCCTTTACCAGTGCCAACACCCGTGTACAGATCGATTATGAAACAACGAGCCCCAATATTACCATCACAAATGTGGCACTGGATCCCCTCATTCCCAAAGGGCAGCAACCCTTTACAGCTATTTTTTACCTGGAGAATCATAGCAAAATGGAAGCACGCAACGTCAATATAACGATCGATTCCAAGGACTTTGAGGTAATGGATTTTACCAACCAAAAATTTTTGCAGTCTATTTCCCGTGGGGGGGGGCAACACGTCGCCTTTAAGCTACGCTCCATAGAAAAACGGCAGTCCAATAAAGCCGAACTCACTTTTAAATACGATTTTTCTGGCAAAACAAGAGAAGAATCAAAACTTTCTGTTAACCTTCCCCTCGATCCCGTGGCCCCGGGGACAGCCCCCCTACTAAAAATCAGCTCTTTTTCCCTTGAGGAAACCTCCAACCAAAACGAATATAAGTTGAATCTGGGTCTGGAAAATATTGGTGTACAAAAGGCGACGGATATAGCCTTAACTTTTAATGGCAATGAAAAGATTTATCTTATTCAGGGTTCCAACGTGGACTACCTGCCAAGTTTGGAGGGGAAAAAGAACATGCATTTTTCCTACCTAATTGGCATTAATCACAGTAATCAGGAAGGGCATCTTCCCCTGACAGTGGAAATAAAATACCAGGATCCCGGAGGAAACGAAATTTCATCCTCGGAAACCCTGGGTATTGCTGCCTCACAAATAGGAATCGATACGGCAGCGGGAGTGCCGAGGGTACTAATCAGTAAATACACCCTCTCTGAGGGGAAGATACTGGCTGGAAATACGGTCACGCTTGGCCTTTTAATTGAAAATACCCACGCGCGCCCCGTTCGTAACATCAAGGTTTCCCTGGGCATACTCATGGTCGAGGAAACAGGCAGCAGTACTGCCACGAGCGGGGGTACGGTTTTTTCACCGATCAACAGCAGCAACAGCTTTTTTATACAGGAAATTCCGGCAAAAACCATTTTCGAACAGAGCATCGATCTACTGGTAGACCCTAATGCCATGGCAAAAACCTATGTAGTCCCCGTAACCATCGAATATGAGGATGGAAATGCCAACCCCTATGAGGTCAAGGAAATGGTCAATATCCCTGTCACCCAGGAAAGCCGCCTGCAGGTACTGGATATTGAAGTACCCCCGACAGCTTTTATGGGGCAGCCTGCCTTTGTCGGCGCGGAGTTCGTTAACGTAGGCAAGGTGGATCTAGGCAACTTCATCGTCATGATGGAAGGCCCTTTTCGTAAGGAGCAGGCCTCCTATTTCGTTGGCAACTTAGGAATTGGCATGAGCGACTATTACCAGGGGATCATTTATCCCGAGGAAGAGGGACTTCTGGAGGGGGAACTGATCTTTTCCTACATAGACAACAATAACCAGGAAGTCCAGCTTAGGGAGCCCTTCCAGCTAAATGTTATGCCCATGATGGAAGAAGGGTTCCACGAGGGTGAAATGCACCCGGGGATGCCCGGAGCAGAAGATTATGTGGGGAACCGTGGCCGGCTCTGGCTGATCGCCATATTGGTCGTTGCCGCAGCCGCCTCCGCCTTTTTCCTACGCAGACGGGCCCTTAGAAAACGTCATAAGGAGTTTATGGATGCGTAAAAAAGATCTCTTCCTCATGGCCAACCAAAACCTGTGGCGCCGCAAGGCCCGCACCATCCTCACCTGCCTGGGGGTTATCATCGGGACGGCCTCTATTGTCGTCATGATTTCCCTGGGGATCGGGCTGAGAATCAGCATGGAACAGAGCATGGCCCAATGGGGCAGTCTGAATATCATCAATGTCCATCCGGGAATGCAATGGGACGAAAGCGGCAACCCCACCGGGGAAGAAAAACGCATGACCGATGAAACAGTGGCCGAGCTGGCAGCAATCCCCGGCGTCACTGCTGTTTCACCACAGTACAACATCGATGGGGAGGCCAAGCTGGGCCGGAAGGAGGGCTACCTAAACATCGTCGGCCTTGATCCCGCTGTCATGGGGGAACTGGAATTCAGCGTTGAACACGGCCGCCTCCTCGCCCCGGAGGATCGCTTTGCCATTATCGCCGGTTCACAAGTCATCAATAATTTTTGGGATGAACGAGCCGCCAGGCGAGGCGGCATGATGATGGATGGCCCCCAACAGCAGGATCCGGCAGAACTACTCGATCAGCGCATCCAGCTCACCATCCGCAATCAGGCAGGCAATGAGCGCAAGCAGAATTTCTTCGTCGTGGGGATCCTCGATGAAAAGAACATGGATCGCTCCTGGCAGGTCTATGCCTCCATCCATGACGTGAAAAGGCTGCGTGATTTTATGATGAAGGGGGCCAACAATACCGGCCAAATGGGGCCCATGGCTAAGGAGGTAATGTACTCCGGCAGCGGGATGATGGTAGCCTCCACTGTTAAAGACTCCCCATCCCGGGGCAGCCGCAAAGACGATCGCAGTAACGATTATGATTCCATCATGGTCAGGGCCAAAGATGTTGCCCAGACCAAAGAAGTTTCCCAAGAACTGCGGGACAGGGGCTTTAATGCCTGGTCCATGGCTGATTCTCTTAAAGATATAGAAAACGTCTCCCGCACCATGCAGGCCATCCTGGGAGGTATCGGAGGCATCACCCTTTTCGTGGCTGCACTAGGAATTACCAACACCATGGTCATGTCCATCTATGAACGCACCAGGGAAATCGGCATTATGAAAGTTATCGGGGCCTCTTTTGCCGATGTGCGTTCCATTTTCCTCACGGAGGCAGCCCTAATTGGCCTATTTGGGGGAATTATAGGCTTGGGTTTCAGCTATGGCGCCTCCCAAGTTGTCAACAAAATCGGTGCCGATTACATTCAGCAAGGTATGATGATGGGTGGCCCGGCCGCAAATATTTCCGTCATCCCCGCTTGGCTGGCCGCTTTTGCTGTCGTCTTTTCCATTTTCATCGGCTTGGCGGCGGGGCTTTATCCGGCCAGCCGCGCCATCAAGGTCAGTCCTATCGTAGCCATCCGTAACGAATAAAGAAAAATTATAACATGAAATAATTCCTCCCCTGGATCATAAATATATGATCTAAGGGAGGAATCATCATGCCGGCAGCAGGCACAGCCGAGGCGGGAAGACTATTTCTTATCTGCCTTTTAACAGGAATTATCCATATGGTAGAAACCCTCTCCTACAGCGCCCGCATTGCCGGAATCAGGACACGCCGGCTCTACCTGGCCTCCTCCCTATTCAGCGTACTCGTCCTGCTGGCCCGCACCGCCAACCTCATCCAGGCGCCCCTGCTAGGCTACTTCGTCGATGAAACCATTATCTCGGGAAATACACCGCTGCTTGCTGAGGCTATCCGCGCCATTCTCTTCTCGGCAACCATCGGCAGCCTCCTTGCTGCTGCGCTGATCCCTACCGCCATACACCTCTTTGTCTATTTTACCGGCCTGCTGGAAAAAAGCGAATCCATGGGCGTCATGCTACTGCGGCTGATCAATACTGACGAATTTTTTAAAAAAATCTATCAGCGTCTGGAAAAAAGCGCCCGCCGCCCCCGCCTTTCCCACCTGCTTTTGCTAAAGGACAGGGTTTTTGTAAAACGTATCCTGCTACTTACCATCATCGTAGCCTCCATCAATGCCACCGGGGTGCTCGCAGCTATCTATGCCGGGGCACTGGTTCCCGATTACCGCCTTACCGCCAGCCAGATGTCCGGGGTCCTCAATGGTTTTAGCACCATTTTACTCACCTTTTTAATCGACCCCTATGCCTCGTTGATCACCGATCAGGTTTTGGTAGGAAAGAGAAAACACTGGGAACTAAGCGCCATGATCAGTTGCCTGGTCGCCGGGAAAATCCTGGGGACCATCCTTGGCCAGCTTATACTCTTGCCTTGCTCCCAGCTAGTCATCATCGCCACAAAACTCATGCAAAAACTTTAATAACTTAGAAGGAAATGTTTCTAGGTAGGGAGAAGTTTTTAAGCAAAGGAGATAAGAATGGCTATTTTATTAAAAATAAACCTGACAGATAAAACTAGAAAAAAGGAAACGATAACCAACTTACAGTATGAGTATCTCGGAGGCCTAGGGGTCAACAGCAAGCTTGCCGCCGAGCTAATCCCGCCCGGCTGCCACCCTCTTAGCGAAGATAATGTCCTTCTTCTTGGTGCTGGATCCCTAGTGGGAACAGGCCTACCCACAGCTGCCCGTAGCGAGGCCACGGCCAAATCACCCCTCAGCGGCAGATTTGGCACGGCCAATTCCGGCGGCAGTTGGGGTTTCAAACTGAAACAGGCGGGGATCGATCACCTGGCCATCATGGGGAAGGCAGAAAGGCCGACAATCCTGTATATTGATAGGGAAGAAATTTTCTTTGAGGAGGCCTCCTACCTTTGGGGGGAAGAAACCTGGTTCACCATAGACTGGATTCACAAGAATAAGGGCAGGGATTTCCAGGTGGCCTGTATCGGCCCGGCCGGGGAAAACGGGGTGGCCTATGCCTGCATCCAAAACAATTACCACAATGCCTGGGGGCGCACCGGCCTGGGGGCCGTCCTGGGCAGCAAAAATCTCAAAGCCATTGCCATCCGGGGCAAAGGGAAGATTGAGGGCATCCCCCACCCGCAGGAACTGGCAAAGATCAGGAAGGAAGCTTTGCAAAAAATTAAGGAGGACAACAGTTTTGCCTATACGAAAAAATATGGCAGCATGGTCGTCTCCTCGCCATTCAATAAATCCGGTGCCCTACCCGGGCGCAATTTTACTGCCGGCTCCTTTCCAAACTGGGAGGAAACCCGCGGGCGCAGACATTTCCTGGAAACCTACCGGGAAAAAAGCCTGGCTTGCCATTCATGCCCCATCGCCTGCTCGCACTGGTCCAGGGTTAAAGAGGGCCCCTTTGCCGGATTTGCCACTAAAGGTCTAGAGGTTACCTTTGCCCTGGAATTTGGTGCCCGCCTGGACCTATCCTCCATCCCCGAAATTTTCAAATGCGTGGAACTATGCAACCGTCTCGGGCTGGACGTCATTTCCACAGCAGCTTCCATAGGTTTTCTTATTGAATGTTCTGAAAAAGGCCTGATTACAGAAAACGAAATTGGTTTCCTCCCGGCTTGGGGAAATTACCAGCATATTATCCGCTTGATTAGGTTGATCGCCGTAAAGGAAGGCATAGGCAAACTACTGGCAGGGGGAATTCGCCGGGCAGCTGAGATCGTTCCCGGCAGCAAAAACTTTGCCCTGCATGTCAAGGGGGTGGAAATGACCTGCCGCGACCCCAGAGCCAAACCCGATACCTGGGCCCTGGGCTATCTGACCAATACCCGGGGCGGCGATCACCTGCGGGCACGCTCACCAGTGGAACTATTTTTCGGGGATCTGCCCGATTACGGGCATGAGGAACTTGGCGTAACGCCGGATCATATTGCAAGGCTGGACATGCCTGCTGGGCTGAAAGAAATAATTTTTGGCAATCCCCCCCTGGGAGTTTCCATACCCCATATGATCAGTTATGCAGAAGACCTGATCACGATCATCAACTCCACCGGGCTCTGCATCCGCCCTCCCGTGCTACGCACACTAGGGCCGGATTTTTATGCCCGGGCCCTCAACGCAGCCACCGGCAGTACACATACCGCCAACTCTGTCATGGAGGCAGCAGGTAAAATATGGCACCTGCAGCATAGATTCAACCGCAGAGAAGGCGAAACATACGATGAATACACCTTTCCCGAACGTTTCTATACAGAACCCCTGCCCCGGGGCAAAAACAGCCCCCACCCACCCCTTTCCAGGGAAAATGTTCGTCATATCATTGAAAAGTATCTCCACTTCCGGGGCATCATGCCCTAACGTGCAACACGGGGACGGTTCTTCTGTTGCACTTCCTCTCTGCAACATGGGGACGGTT
>DUNV01000154.1 GCA_012839215.1 Bacillota bacterium | reverse complement strand
ACAATTCAGGGTAAGACCGGTATCAACAATGTCTTCCACCAAAAAAACATGCCTTTGTTCTATATTAAAATCCAGGTCCTTGGTAATGCGGACTATACCCGGCGGGAAAGCCCCCCCTCCATAGCTGGAAATACCAATAAAATCCAGATTGAAAGGGATAGTCAGTCTACGGCTAAGATCAACAGCAAAATAAACACTGCCCCGTAACACAGCGACGATGATCAGTTCCCCGGCTTGGGCGTAGTCCTGGGAGATCTGCCTGCCCAGCTCTGTAACCCTGCGGTAAATCTGCTCCCTTGTCAATAATATCTCCAGTTGATGCCCCTCATCGGAAGGCATTCCCTAATAATCCCCTTTCTCCTCAATGCCGTATTTTCGTAACAGTCCCCTATAGTCCCGACCATAAATAATTCTGATTTTAACATGGGGATAAATCTCCCTCAAACGCCGCATTTTTTTATTCTTTTTCCAAACAAGTTTTTGTTTTTGGGTGGTCAGCTCTACATACAAGTCATGTTCCGGTAGATAAAAATCAGGCGCGAAAGCGACGGTAATGTTACCCTCGCTGTCCCATTCCAAGGGAAATGTTTTTGGTTCATATAACCACTTAATCTGATAAAAATCCAGCATTTTAGCAAATTCGTTTTCACTGGGATGGGCAAAAGAGGGGGCACTGCCCTTGGCATCCTGAACCTGGCCCATGGTTTCTTCGAAGGACATATCATCCTGTGGCGGGATGGGAATGTCCCCCATATCCTCTTTTAGTTGGGCAGCATTTACCACCAAAGCAACAGCCTCTTCGATCCCAAAAAGCCCTGTATTAATTACCAAATGATAAAGGTTTAAATCGAGCCAATTATAATCAAATATTTGTTGCAGGTAATCCTGGCGATCACGATCCTGCTCTTCTATGAGCCGCGCAGCAACAGCTTCATCAAGACCGTAAGATTTACAGACGGTTTCTAACCTTCTTTTCAGGGGAGCGATAATTTTAACATGCAATGCCGGAGGAAAATCTTTAAAAAGTACCTGCCCACCCCTGCCAAGGATAACCAAATTTTCCCTAATGGCTAGATCATAAATGAAATTGTGCACTGCTTCGAGATAACGGTGGCGCCTTTTTTCCAGTTTCCTGTATTCTGCCTGATCAATATTCCTGATATTTTTTTCATCAAACAGATCAAAATCATCCTGTATACCATAAGACTGTAGATTTTCCAGTATCATGGCCTTGTTTACCAGCAGGTAGCCTTTATTTTCTGCAACTAATCGGGCTACCACTTCACCACTGCTGCCAAATTGCCGGGATATGGTAATAACTGCCATGGCCCCTCCTGAAATGAATATTTTTCATCTCTTTTAGCAATTATAACATAAAAGATAATATAGCAATATTTCTAATTAGAAATTTATATAAACTGAATTGATAATATTTTTAAAAAAGGCTTGACAATTATACTTAGATGAGTTAGAATATATTTACAAAGCAGGTTCCGAGAAGTCCTAAGGTTAATCCTAAAGCTTTCCTAGCTGGCCCGCAACAAGGGGAGTGGCTTTTGTTAAAAGGGCTGCCGGTCGCGAAAAAAAGGGACAATAAGTGCTTTAACTTGTCATGAGGTGTCCGGGAAAGTAGGGCCGGGAAAGGTAGGAAAGGGGAAAAACCGATAAAGATTTGTTGGAGCCTGTTTTGCTGTACATTTATTTAAGGCAAAAAAGGCCAAAATATTTTTGGAAAATGTATATTTTCCCGTTCCGGCGCTCATAATACTAGTAACAGCCGAGGATATAAATCTCCTGCGCAAAGCAGGGAATAGCCTTTTGGGAAGGTTAGATTTAATTAGTTCCTCGGCTGTTTTATATATATTGAATTTTTTATTTTCTAAACTCCTCCGCTAGGGCCTCAAATGCCGGCAGCGAATCCTCGACAGTTTTCAGACTTACACAATAGGCAAGCCTGAAATAGCCTGGCCAACCAAATCCTTTACCGGGAACAATGAGAATGTTATGTTTTTGTGCTGCCCTGGCAAAAGCCTCATCATCGGAAATCAGCGCCCTAGGAAATAGATAAAAAGCCCCCTGGGGTTTAATACAAGTAAAACCCAAATTAAGCAAGTGATTATAGAGAATATCCCTTTTTTCCAAGTATTTGTCTACAGGTGCCGGTTCGCCAAGGGATCCTGCAACGACCTTCTGGATAGTGGACGGTGCATTGACAAAACCCAGAATTCGGTTACAAAAAATAAGGCCATCAATGAGCTGGTTACAATAATCCATAGCCGGATTTGCTGCAATATAGCCAATTCTTTCCCCTGGAAGAGAAAGGGACTTGCTAAAAGAATTGATTACAAAAGAATTTCTAAAAATTTTAAGGACCTGGGGTACTTCGATGCTATCATAAACGAGCTTGTTATATGGCTCGTCCGATAGAACATAAATAGTAATGCCATGTTCTTTTTCTTTGGCAGTTAGAAGATCTGCCATTTCTTTGAGCACCTGTTCGCCATATACCACACCAGATGGGTTATTGGGCGAATTGAGAATTATTGCCCTGGTACGGGGTGAAATATGTTTGTCAAGCTCCCGCAGATCCGGCTGAAAATTTTCGGGAGATGTATTGACAATAACAGGTTCACCCCCGTGGTTATCTATATAAAATAGATATTCTACAAAATAGGGGGCTAGGACGATCACCTCATCACCCGGGTCCAAAATAGTCTTGAGTACCACATTGAGGCCCCCTGCTGCCCCGCAGGTCATCACAATATGGCCTGCATCCAAAGGTGCGCCCGACTCCTTTTGTAAATGCCCGGCAACTGCCCCCCTGACATCGGCAAAACCTGCATTATTCATGTAACGGTGTATCCCTGGCGGATCATCAACAATCAGTCTTTTAAATGTTTCTTTAATAGATTCCGGAGGCTCTGTATCGGGGTTCCCGAGTGTAAAATCAAAAACCTTGTCGCTCCCATGGATAGCCCTTAATTTTTCACCTTCCTCGAACATGGCCCGGATCCAGGAGGAACGTTCTAAGTTTGTTGCAATTTTTTTCGATAGCATTAAATTTCACCCCCCAAAAAAATATAACCTAGGTTGGCCCCGGGTTATTCTTTCGGTCTCATCGTTGGGAAAAGGATTACGTCACGGATAGAGGGTGAATCGGTCAAGATCATGATGAGCCTATCGACACCGATACCCAGCCCACCCGTGGGCGGCATCCCATATTCAAGTGCTGTAATAAAGTCCTCATCCATCATATGCGCCTCATCATCCCCGGAAACCCGCCTGGAAACCTGTTGTTCAAAACGCCCCCGTTGATCAATTGGATCGTTTAGCTCCGTAAAAGCGTTGGCAATTTCCCTACCAGCCATAAAAGCTTCGAAACGATCGGTAAAACGGGGATCGCGCCTGTTGCGGCGAGCCAAGGGTGATACCTCTACAGGATAATTTTTGATAAATATTGGCCCCGAAAGTTTATCCTCGCAGAATTCTTCAAAAAAAGCAAAAAGAATTTCGCCACGGCTTAAACCTGGCATCAACTCCAGATTTTTCTCTCGGGCAATCTTGCGGGCGGCGACATCATCAACAATAGAATCAAAATCTATCCCCGTAACCTCCTTGACAACATCCTGCATATCACGCCGGGGCCAAGGAGGGGTAAAATCCAAGGATTTTCCCTGATACTCAATGGTTAGGGTCCCTAGCACCTCTTTGGCCAATGAGGCAACCATTTCCTCTGTTAGAACCATCATATCTTCATAATCAGCATTGGCCTGGTATACTTCCACAGTAGTAAACTCGGGGTTATGATTCGTGGAAATGCCTTCATTGCGGAAGATGCGGCCCAGTTCAAAAACCTTATCCATCCCGCCGACAACGAGGCGTTTGAGATGAAGCTCAGTGGCAATGCGCAGGTATAGTTCCATGTCTAGCGTATTGTGATGTGTGATAAATGGGCGGGCATTGGCACCCCCGGCCAGGGTATGCATCACCGGCGTTTCAACTTCTAGAAATCCCCGGTCTGTAAGGAAGGTGCGCATCTTCTGAATAATCTTGCTTCGGGCGATAAATACTTTCCTGACCTCCGGGTTGACCATCAAATCGAGGTAACGTTGGCGATAACGGAGTTCGACATCCCTTAGCCCATGCCATTTTTCCGGCAGGGGGCGCAAGGATTTGGAAAGGAGCGAAAAGGAGGATACATTAACCGTAATCTCACCCTTTTTTGTCGTAAAAATTTCACCGGTTACCCCGATAATATCGCCGACATCCAGCTCTTTATAGAGCATATAATCTTTTTCCCCGAGCCGATCCTCTCTGAGGTAAATCTGGATTTGCCCCTCACTATCCTGGATATGGGCAAAGCCAGCCTTACCATGCCCCCTTTTGGTCATAATCCTACCGCTCAGTCTGACTGTTTTCCCATCAAGGGCATCAGGTTTTGTTATAATTTCCCTGGAATAATGGGAAACATCATATTTATCCCCATAAGGTTCCACGCCCTGCTGACGAAAAGTAGCGATTTTATTGTGCCTGACTTGTTCCTGATCGCTTAGGTGATCTGCCGACATATAAAAAGTAAACCCCCGTCCATTAGTAAATTTCTTTGTTATCACATAAAAGTTACTTGATTTCAAGTATCTTGTAACGCATTAATCCCGCGGGAACCTTTACTTCGACAACAGCGCCCACCGGGGAGCCAAAGATTGCTCTCCCCACAGGCGATTCATTGGAAATTTTATTATCCGAGGGATCCGATTCTGCTGATCCAACAATGGTAAACTGCAGCTCCTCATTGCTTTCTAGATCCTTTAATCTGACAGTTACCCCAAAATCAACTACTTCCCTGTTTATATCGTTATTGATAAGGCGTGCATTCCTTAGCATTTTTTCAAGTGTAAGAATCCGTCCCTCAACAAAAGCCTGCTCGTTTTTTGCATCCTCATATTCGGAGTTTTCACTGAGATCACCAAAAGAAATAGCCGTTTTGATCCGTGAAGCCACCTGACGTCTTTTGACAGATTTTAGATATAACAGCTCATCTTCCAGTTTTTTAAGCCCATTTTGAGTCAGAACCACCTCTTTGGACGACATACCACTCTCTCCTTCAATCTTTTAGTCAAGATTTTTTTATTTATACAGGTGACATTATATGTTTTTAGTCAATTAAATATTCCCGTTTAAGAATAAGTGCCAAGCCTTAACTTGACACTTTATCAGCACGCAAAAGAATGGTACTTTTCCCTGATAGTTTAGTGCTTTTGCGGGAAAAAGGGCATTATGTTTTTCCTATTATAGTAAAACAACATGGCTTTGTCAAACAAAAACTTGGCTAAACAGTATCATAAAAGTGAAAAGTCAGAAACGATAAAAACCCAAAGTAAGGGGCAGGTATATTTTATAGAAAGGCCATCTCCAAACAGCGTTGATTATCCAATTTACCTGGTTTTCAGTAGAGCTGCATTGGCCCTTTCCTTTATTCCCCCGATATCTTCCATGCTGAGGGCCCGCTCAAAACTGCGGAAACCAGCCAATTTGAAACCGTGCTTTTTTGCCAGAGAGCTAATTTCATCTATCTGTTCCACCGTCATCTCCCGGCCTAGGGAAAAGCTTTCATAGCGTCCTTCTAGGGCCAGGATCATTGTCTCCGCCATGCAGGCATAGGCCATCTTGGGAGGAAAACCAAAATTAAAATTAAAGTTAACGTCCCCGGGCACCTGGACAACCCCGCCCTCGATAATCAGGACATCGTCCCTTTTTTCAAACACTTTCGATGAGACATCCCGTGGCCTGGCCACATCGCAAACTATAGCCCCGGGTTTTAGATCTTCGGGTTCAATAAGACTTTCTGATGCACTGGAAACAGCAACAATAATATCTGCCCCCTGCACCGCCTTTTTGACATTAGAGGTTACCTTGACGGCCAACCCTGTTTCGGAAATAATTTTTCCCGCAAGATCCTCCAAACGCCTGGCATTGCGGGCTACCAATGTTAAATAATTTATCTTTTTAGCAAGTAAGCGGGCACAGGTACTGCCAATAGAACCAGTTGCCCCCAAAACAACAACTTCAGCACGATCAAGTTCTATGCCCATTAGTTCTGCTGCCTTTTCCGTTCCCTGCAATGCCGTGGCTACTGTATAACTGTTACCTGTAGTCACGGCTATATCCAGGTGGCGGTCGATCGTTAACCCTGCATCCCCAACCACCGCCGTCATCGCACCCAGGCCAACGATTTTTGCCCCGGCCTGCGCTGCCTTTTTGCCCGCGGCGATAATTTTCCGCAGCACCACCTCCGGTGGGAGCTGGAGCATCTGCCTAGTCGTCAGGAGAACACCCATAAAACACCCCTCCACGCTATTGTAGGGCGAAGCCACCCCGGTGATCCGCGACGTCCACATGGGGGGCAGCATACGAATGGTTCTCTCCACGAAAGATGAGGGCCAATTGCGCATAAATTTCAACTTGCGGAAAATATCATCATTATCGAGAGGATGCAAAATAAAAGAAAAATCAACAGTTCCCATAAGCAACCGGTTTGAAAACCGGAACCTCCTTTCAAAAAACAGAAGCAATCATTTAGGCGATCGCTTATTGTAGCTGCACAATCCTCGGCCTAAAATCAAGTTCTTTCAACAGGAGCAGATATTCCTCATCCTTGAGTTCCCCCTTATTCCCTGTGTAGGCAACTAACAATGCCTCCATAACATTTGTGCCGAAGGAACGTCCCTCAATCTCCGGGGTCGTTGTAATGAGCGTCCTGACACCCTTATCCCGGAGCATGGATAAATCACTCTCTGTAACAGTATTAGTTATAATTATTTTTCCCGGCAACCTTTCAGGCATGAACCTGCGGATAAAATGAAAATCACCAGCGATCAGATCGGCATCCAAAAAATATTTTGGATAGCGGGGCTCGTTCTTTTCCTGCTTTTTGCCTGTTGGGTAGATCATAGAAAATGGTAGAAGGCGGATGATAGGAACCAGCAAGCGTGCAATAAAGGCGAGCGTATTCAATGATTTTAGCAGGATAGGCAAATTAAGGACAAAGGCTACATCACCATAGCCCATCTCACAACCGGCCTCACTAAGACTTTGGGCCAAGCCGCAACGATCCATGGCGCTGACGATAAGCGCTTTTTTCCTTCCACTCAGGATATCTGTCTCCTCAAGCAAGTGCTGAACAACACGGCGTTCCAGGGTGTTTTTAAGACCTGAGCCATCCACAATAGGGGTTAACTTGGCAGCATTTGCTACCTTTTCGGCGTCACGTAGCGAATAACGCCGATCCACTGCCTGAAGATAGAGATCTATTCCCCCCAACCCAAAGGCATCAACCTTACCATCATTCTCACGAATGTAACTCACCATCTTACCGAGATCGCCATCGGTGCCAATGCGGCTGATTTGAAATTCCTTTCCCATGAGCTCAATCTCCGCGAAGTGATCGCGTTTTGAAGAGCCAAGACTGATACTTATAACCTTTTTCACCTGCTCACATCCTTTTAACATTAACGGAATTCATGATCTTCTAATACCTGTTTTAAAATCATTTTCAAAGAATCGGGATCCAAAAAACGATCCTCCTTAATTGGGGAACTACCTAATTCCAAAAATATTATTTGGCTGTCCAGCAGCGCCTCGGCTATTTTTTTCCATTTCCGGGATCCTGCCAGGATGACAGTATCATATGCCTTAAGCATGGCGATCATTTCTATAACCTGATTAAAAAAATCCATGGCCGTTCGCTTGCTGACAAATTCCCAGCGTTCCCTTTCACTCATTACCCAGATATAATCCACGCCTTCAGTCCGCGCAAGCCGTGTAACTTCCTCTTTGTTTTGTATAGGGAAGCCAATCAGGGCAATTTTTTTTCCCTTGCGCACCTCACCGATGCTTTCCAAACGGGATATAAAAGGGCGATCAAGGTGAAGAATTTTGGCTACCTCCTGTTGGGAAAGACCCTGCGAACGCAATTCAAGAATGGAATGTACCGCCTCTTTAATCCTTGCCGTGCTGATAATCTTTTCACCTACCCGAAATTGTTCCCCCAGCAATTTGTCACCCCTTTTTGCCCCGTGCACAGTTTTGTAAACAGAAATATTATAACAAAAAAAAAAGGCCAGTTCAAGACTGCCTTTTAGAAATCTAGGTATAATTTGCGTAATAGGTTTAATACTTGCTAGTTTGGATTTTGGCCCTGTTTAAATTCCTCATGTAACCATTTTCTTATTTCTTCCCTTTGTGGAGCCCTGCCCGCAACCATGACTTTGCCATTAACGACTATGCCCGGCGTTTCCGTCACGTTGTACAATTTTTTGATTTTTTCGAGGTCCCGGATCTTTTCCACCTCTGCAACAATGGGTAAACCCTGCACGGCCATCATTGCATCCATTACCATTTCTTCTGATTTTTCGATCTCGGGTTCCAAAATTTTAATCATCAACCTGGTCATTTTAATAACCTCCCGGAAAGTAATAATTATCTATAAAATTGGCCCATTTATTATATTGGCGTACAATAGCTTATCATAAAACAAATTGTTAGTCAAACCCCCGCGGAAGGCAATTGTAAGGCCATTACTGGTTATTGTAATCAAAAAAGTCTTCGCGACGAATGTTCAGCGTTGCAGCCATCTTCTCCAACAATTCCGGCTTGGCCTCCTTGATACCCCGCTCAATATTACTAAGAAGGCTAGAGGAGAGGTTAAGCCGATCTGCAAGTTGTTGCTGTGTCATACGTTTTAATTTACGCAGACCCTTAATCCGTTTCCCTAGAGCAGCTGCTTTCATTTCCTATCCATCACCTGCCTTTTTTAAAAGATTGGAACTGTTCTATTTTTATGATTCGACAAAATAAAGTCAAACCCTTCAAAAAAATAACATAATGTCGCTTTTTTTCCTACTTTAGCTGAACAGGTCACCTTTTGCACACCTCTAATTTTTCAGGCTTTACACAGCCTTTTATTTCAGTTATAATTAAGAAGAAATAGCGGGGCGTGGCGCAGTTTGGCAGCGCGCTTGGTTCGGGACCAAGAGGCCGTGGGTTCAAATCCCACCGCTCCGACCACGTTTATGAAGCATTTACAAAATTAAATGTCACGTAAAATGTCACAAACATCTGCGGTTTCAAGGTTTGCGCGTTCGGCCAGGAACTTTTCATACCTTGCAACCGCCTCTTTTTTACTGTTTTGGAATCCGTGGCAGTAAGTATCGGCGGTAAAACTGGGGGCGTGGTGCCCTATGAGGGCTGATACATCAACCACATCCACCCCTGCTTTAATCATGTTACTTGCGTACGTATGACGCAAACAGTGGAGCCCCCTTCCCTTCCATTTTTCTGGCTTCCCATCGACCTCTTTCTCGCCCAAGCTTTCCATGCTTTCCCGAAACCACCTGGTGATCAGGTTTGGATCGACAGGTTGATTCAGCTCGTTCGCAATGGCGAAATCATCTATAGTCAGTTTCCCGCCAAGCAACATGATTTGTTTTTTTCGGCTTAAAACATATTTTTTCAGGAACACGTATAGCTCTTTCGTCATGGGTACATCCCGAATGCTTTTTTCTGTTTTAGGTTTCTCAAGATAAAACTTACCGCCTTTCTTTTTTAATTGTTGTTCAACTCTAATAGTATTTTCCCGAAAATTCAAATGCTTAAGCTGCAGCCCCATGATTTCGCTTCTTCGCGCCCCGGTATCCCGGCACAACATAACCACCCCATGTAGTATGCTATTGTTTTTTATTTCCTCTAGAATTGTAACGATCTCATGATCCTCAAAAACCCTAATTTTTACAGACGGTTTTTTGGAAAAACCTAGTGCTCTGGCATATTCCTTGTTCTTAAAAATGTTTTTTTGTATAAAATCACGCATGACGGCGTAGTTAAATATTGTTTTCAACAAAATAAAATGCTCGTACACATATTTTTCGCTAAGATCATCCTCTGCAATTTCCGCAAAAAGCTGCTCCAAATCGCTAAAACTAACATTTTCGCAAGGTATATGGCCTATCCCGGCTATAATTCTTCTGCTAGTGTACATATACCCGTCCAGCGTGCTGGAGCTCATTTTCCCCGCCTTAATTTTTCGTTCGCAATGCTCGTGAAAATATGTCTTGATCAACTTTTCCACACTCAAATCATCTTGGCTTCGGTAATTTTCTTGCATTTCCACTACCCAGGCGTTAAACATTTTTTCCGCGGCTTTTTGATTCTCTGCTTTAAATGTTTTTGACAATTGTCTCCTTTTCTCACCCCCAGCCCCAACCCAAACAGGTGCATCCACCCTCCCCCGCCACGTCCCATTTCTCATCTT
>DUNV01000153.1 GCA_012839215.1 Bacillota bacterium | reverse complement strand
TTGGCTATTTTGAAAGTAATCACTGTAGGCCAAGCTATCCTGCCAGACCTTTTTTGTTGGATTTGCCCCTGGCCAGCGAGGCAAAGACGCCACAAAAGCAGAGAATGATAAAAATGACAAAGACAATTTTAAGGCTGAGCAGAAATGGGCCGTGGTAGGCCGGGGTTACCTGCTCATTTCCGATATTGATGTTGAGTATGAGCATGACCAGGCCCATGCTGAGCAGCTGGCCCACCAGCCTCATAGTGGCCAGCGTCGCTGAGGCAATGCCATAAAATATATTTTCCACGGAACTCATGATGGCATTTGTATTCGGGGAAGAAAAAAAGGCAAAGCCTAGGCCGAGAACCATCAGGCTGCAGATGATAAACAGCGGGGATGTTTCAGCGTTAAGGTAAACAAGCGGCACAAGCCCCACAGAGATGAGGCCCATCCCGGCGGAGGCAAGAATTTTAGGATCAATTTTATCCGAAAGCCTGCCGGATAAGGGTGAAAAAAAGGACATGATGATCGGCTGGGCGATGAGCAGCAGCCCGGCGCTTTTGGGATCGAACCCTTTAATATATTGCAGGTAAAGGCTAAGGATGAATCCGATGGCGTAGGTTGCACTATAGTTGATCAGCGCTGCAAGGTTGGAAAAGGCAAAAACCCTGTTTTTGGTAAACAAATCAATATTCAAGATAGGATGGGCCGAGCGTTTTTCCCAGAGGATAAAAAAAACGATACCGGCCGTCCCCGCCAGGGAAAGCCTAATACCCTGCCTGGAGGGGATAAGGGAAAGGCCATACATTAGGGCGATGATTGCCGCGCTAAAAATTAACGAACCGGCCAGATCGAGTTTTTCCCCCTCTGCTTCTGCCCATTCCCCTTTCAGCTTCGTGAAAACAAGATAAATAACCAGCAGGCCAAAAGGAATATTGATGAGGAAAATACTTCTCCAGCCAAAATATTGGGTGAGTACCCCTCCCAGGATGGGGCCAGCGGAAAGCCCCAGGTATGTTGCGGCGGCAGTGATCCCCAGGACCCTGCCCCTATCCTGCGGGGGAAAAACCGATGTCAATATGGCGATGCATGTTCCGTAAATCATGGCGCCGCCTATACCCTGCAGGATGCGGAAAATGAGCAGATAAACGATCGTTGTGGAAAAAACACATAGCAAAGATGAGGCAGTATAAAGAACGGTGCCATAGGCAAAGACTTTTTTTCTTCCATAAATATCGGCACTTTTTCCCAGTGGAATAAGAAACATCACCGAACTCAAGAGATAGCTTGTGGCCACCCAACCCAACAAAACCGCGCCCGCAGAAAATTCTTCCCCGATCGAGGGGAGGGCAATGTTGATAGATGAACTCATAAAAGGCGTCAAAAAAGAGGCCAAAGGTGCGATGATGAGGGCCACTTTTTTATTTGTCGAATCCAGCAAAATTCCATCCTCCTTGTTTCCCCGGGCTCGCCCACTTCTAATTTCTCAGTATACCACTTTTTCATTTCAATGTATCGCCTAAATTTTTGGCATCTGTCCAAAGGCTTCCCGGGCGTATCTTTTTGGGTTCTGTAACGTTATAAGGTAAGAAGAAGATATTTTGTCTAAATTTGTAGAAGGAGAATAGCATGAAATTTTGTTATAAGGTTTGCTTTTTAGCCATGGCTTTGGTTGTGTTACTGGGGATAAGTATGCCTGCGGCCTGGGCATCGGGGGAAATTGGCATTACTATGGACGGAGCAATTGTTAAAACAGATGTGCCCCCTTTTATAGATGAAAATTCCAGGACCATCGTCCCGGTACGCTTTGTCTCTGAAGCGCTGGGCTGTGCCGTCATCTGGAATGCCCAGGAACAAAAAGTCAGAATTTCCAAGGTAGGCAACACGGTGGATCTCCACATCGGACAAAAAAATGCTCTCGTGAATGGGGCAGAGGTGCCTATGGATACCACGGCAGTGCTGAAAGGGGGGCGCACCATGGTTCCCCTGCGTTTCCTGGCAGAAACATTTGGGCTGTCAGTGGATTGGAAAAAGGAACAGCGCATGGTGATTATTAAATCACCGCCGCCGCCCAAGGAGGAAACACCACCGGGGGGCGACCATGGTCCAGAAGGGGAAGGGCCGGCCTCGCGGGTGGGGATCGTCAGTGGCAATGCGGTTAACATCCGCTCCGGGCCGGGAACAAACTATGAAAGCCTGACAAAGGTTAATACAGGTAGCCAACTGACCGTGCTGGCCGAAGAAGGTGAATGGGTGCAGGTCAGGCTTGCCGGGGGCACCAAGGGCTGGATTTTTGGGAGTTATCTTCTTTTGCAAGACCCTTATTCCCCAGAGGACGAAGGCCTGGGGAGGGATTATGCCATGCCGCCCAATGCGGCCTCCTTCGCCCTTGTAATGAAAGATTTTGTCAATGTGCGTACTGCGCCGAATCAAAATTCAGCGGCTATTGATCAGGTTTTTTCCGGGCAGCGGCTGGAGGTAACGGGCAGACAAAATGATTGGCTTGCCGTACGCTTGCCCAGCGGCCAAAGTGGCTGGATTGCCGGCTGGCTGGCGGCCGTGGGATATAATACGGATCAAAAGGCAGCCACGACAGATAGTGGCCGTTCCCTGGGCCTGCTCAGTCGCTGGAGCCCGGGTAGCAGGGCCGGAACAGGGGAACTGCCTGCGCTAACAAGTGTGGATGTGGAAAAGACCGGGGATGGGGTTCTGCTCAAGGTAAACACCGCTGTGCGCCTGGACATGCCTTCCTCCTTCCGTCTCAATAATCCATCCCGTCTCGTCTTTGATTTCAGCGCCTTTTTGGGGGAGGATGCCGGGGATCCGACACTATTGGCCAACCATGGGCCTGTGGACTGCATCCGCCTGGGGCAATTTGATGGGGAAACTGTGAGAATCGTGGCTGACCTCCGCGACGCAGCTTCCTATGCTCTCTCTCAAAGCAGCGATGGGCGCACGATCACTATCCAGATCCGCTCCGTGGATCCTGCCAGCAAACTTATCGTCATCGATCCGGGGCACGGTGCCCTGCAGTCATGGGGTTCCGATCCCGGCGCCGTTGGTCCAACAGGTTTAAAAGAACGGGATGTCGTGCGCAGCATATCCCTGCAACTGGGCAACATTCTTCTCAATGAAGGCTTTACTGTAATTTACACGCGCGAAGGGGAAACGGGATTATCCCTAGAGGATAGGGCCCGGGTGGCCAGCATCTCCGGGGCTGAGCTACTGGTCAGCGTTCATGCCAATGCCTCCACCAACCGTTCCCAGGCGGGAACGATGACCTTTTATCATGCCCCATGGGGAACTGACTTGCAATACCAGATCAGCAACCGTAAACTGCTGGCCAGTTGCATCCAGGCTGAACTGTTGAACCGCCTAAAGCGGGAAAACAAGGGTGTAAACGGGGCCAATTATGCAGTGCTACGCAATTGCCCCATCCCGGCAGCACTAGTAGAGGTGGCCTTTATCTCCAATTATGAGGAGGAAAGACTCCTGGCCAATGCTGACTTCCGGCGCCGTGCCGCCGAGGCCATCGCCCTGGGGATCAAACGCTACCTCGCCGCTCGCTAGCACATACGGGTGCAACACGGGGACGGTTCTCCTGTTGCAGTCCTTGGACATACATTGGAGTATTTGCAACAGGAGAACCGTCCCCATGTTGCACAGTCCTTGCGTTTCTAGTGGGTAATTGGTGTATAATAGGAAGAAACGAGAAGGTGACTACTTGAAGAAAGCCGTGATTGAAACAGAAAAGGGTACTATGGTCGTGGAGCTATTTACCAAGGAAGCTCCCGGGACAGTGGAAAACTTTGCAAAATTGATCGGGGATGGCTTTTACAACGGACTGACATTTCACAGGGTCATTCCTGACTTTGTTATTCAGGGTGGATGCCCCAATGGTACCGGCACGGGTGGGCCTGGTTATACCATTAAGTGCGAGGTGGATAACAACCCCAATAAGCATCTTCGCGGTAGCCTCTCCATGGCTCACCGGGGGAAAGATACAGGGGGCAGCCAGTTTTTCATCTGCCACAGTCCCCAGCCCCATCTCGATGGTCTTCATACCGTTTTTGGCCGGGTAATCGAAGGAATTGATGTTGTTGACCAGATCCGGCCGGGGGATAAAATGCTCGAATTAAAGATCGAAGACGAAGAATAATAATAATGAAAGATTGCCGCGGAATCCCGCTTGCATTACTCACTTGTTTATGGTAGAGTAACAAATGGTGTTGAAAAGATGTGAAGAACTAAAAACGATCTTTTTTGCCTCCTTTTCAGGTTTTCTCCGCTTAAAAAGATGTTTGATGTTATTCCGCTTTTTGCTCCAAAAGAAACCTTTAAGGAGGCTAAAAAATGACTGGTAAAGTGAAATGGTTTAACGCAGAAAAAGGCTATGGCTTTATCGAAAGCGATGAGGGCGGGGATGTCTTCGTGCATTTTTCCGCTATTCAGGGCGAAGGGTTCAAAACCCTCGATGAGGGACAAAACGTCGAATTCGAAGTAGTCGAAGGCGAGCGCGGCCTGCAGGCCGCCAACGTTATTCGCCTGTAGGGTAGGCTGGTAACGCACAAAAGCAGGGCATTTCCTAATTTTCGAGGAAATGCCCTTTTATTTTTTAGCTGAAGCACAATTTTATATTAGGGGATGTGGATAAAAGTTATGGGGGAAACTGGGAGACTTGACAAACAAATAGCATTTATTATTGAAATCGACAAACTAAAAAATATCTACCGCCAAAGTTTTGTTACCGGAACGGAAAAGGCGGAAAATGATGCGGAACACTCCTGGCACCTGGCCCTCATGGGCATCCTGCTGCAGGAGTATGTCCCTAAGGGCGCGGGGGCAGACCTGGATTTGCTGCGTGTCCTCAAAATGGTCCTGGTGCATGATCTTGTGGAAATCGACGCCGGGGACACCTACTGTTATGACGAGGATGCTGCCAGGGACAAACGCCAGCGGGAGGAAAAGGCGGCCAGCCGGCTCTTTAACCTGCTCCCGGCAGATCAGGCCACCGAGTTCCGATCGCTTTGGGATGAATTTGAAGGGCGTACCACACCCGAGGCACTCTTTGCGGCGGCGTTGGATCGTCTGCAACCCGTACTGCTCAACTATCAAACTGAGGGTAGATCGTGGCGGGAACACGGGATCACGGCAGATCAGGTCCTCAGGCGCAACGAATTGATCCGGGAAGGGGCCCCCGCCCTTTGGGCCTACGTCCAAAAGATCATCAGTGAAGCCGTAGAAAAAGGATATTTACTTCCGTAGTGCAACATGGGGACGGTTCTCCTGTTGCAAACATTTTAATGTATGTCCAAGGACTGCAACAGGAGAACCGTCCCCATGTTGCACACCCGCTAGGTATTGACACAGTGGGGCGCTGATTCGTTGGTGACAGGCAGGGGGAAATGTGCTATAATAGACAGGTAAACTAGCCCGCGGAGAGATGGCTGAGTTGGACGAAGGCGCTCGCCTGGAAAGCGAGTATACGGTGATACCGTATCGAGGGTTCGAATCCCTCTCTCTCCGCCATTTTGTTTAAAATTTGGCCGTGCTAGACGGGGAGGTAGCGGTGCCCTGGACCTGCAACCCGCTAGAGCAGGGTTGAATTCCTGACCCCGGTCTTTGCTTTGCAGGGTCTGCCCCTGGTAAGTGGTGAGGAAGTCCTGGTCCCGTGCAGCGTGAGCCCATGAACCCCGTCAGGTCCGGAAGGAAGCAGCGGTAAGTGGATCCTCGCGGGTGCCACGGGGGTGCTGGGATGGAGCAAACTGCCCGGGTTACGCCTGGGAAGTGGGATCAAAGTCAGGTGCACGGCCTGTTAATTTTATGAGGCGGAAAAAAAGGCAAATCTTTGTGCCCTTCCGCCTTTTTAATTTGGGGTCTGCAGGAAATTTTCCGGGCTGTAGCGAAATGAAATAGTGAAAAGCTGGGAAAAGTAAGGAAGTAAAGTATGATAGGTTTATCTATCATGCAGCAGGCGAGGTGAATTTAACGATGTCCACCACCAAACAAAAAAGCAACGTTCCCTATGTGGCACTGTACCGCCGCTGGCGGCCCCAGCTGTTTTCCCAGATCGTGGGACAACAACATGTCACCCGCACCCTGCAAAACGCACTTTCCAGCTCGAGGGTGGCTCATGCCTACCTCTTTTGTGGATTGAGGGGAACAGGCAAGACAACTATGGCCAAACTGTTGGCCAAGGCTCTTAACTGTGAAAAAGGGGTTGCCCAGGAACCCTGCAATGCCTGTCGTTCCTGCCGGGAAATTAACGAGGGCAACAGCCTCGATGTCATCGAAATTGATGCGGCCTCCAACAGGGGGATCGATGAGATACGGGAACTGCGCGAAAAAATTCGCTATGCTGCCGCCTCCAGCCGTTACAAGGTCTATATTATCGACGAAGTGCATATGCTCACCAATGAGGCCTTTAATGCCCTGTTGAAAACGCTGGAGGAACCGCCCCCCAACGTGGTCTTTATTTTGGCCACCACCGAGGTTCATAAGCTCCCCTTGACTGTGGTTTCCCGTTGCCAGCGTTTCGAATTCCACCTTATCGAGGCGGCCCTGCTTGCCTCCCACTTGGCACGAATTTCCCAGGAGATGAACTTTTCCATTGATGAGGAAACTTGCACCCTGCTGGCACGTCTGGCGGAGGGCTCGGCGCGTGATGCCCTGGGCCTATTGGAACAATGTCGTGCCTACGGCGGCGATGGGGTAAATTTTGAAGAGGCCCTGGAAATCCTGGGCATTGCCCACCCGGAAATGATCTACCGGCTGCTCAGCTCTGTTGCCGCGGGAAATATTGGCGAAGGGCTGGATATTTTGGCTGGTGTTGTCAACCGGGGCAAAGATGTGCATCGTCTTTTGAGAGAACTTATCCTTTATTTGCGGAAGCTGCTCCTGCTCCAATCGGGAGAAAACGCTGAACAATTTTTAGTGGATGTTCCCGGATTTAAATCGTATCTTTTGGAGCAAAGAAAAACTTTTAGCCATCAGGTCCTTTTGGAAATGTTGGAGATCCTGCAACAGCTGACCATGCAAATGAAAGGGGCCTCCCAGCCACAGTTTCTCCTGGAATTGGCCTACCTGCGCCTGGTCAGGGCTTACCGTTTCCGCGATTACCTTTCCCCGGAATCACTTTTCCAACGCTTAGAAGAACTGGAAAGCAAACTGGAAACCGTCGGCCTTACCCTGGCCGAACATGGGGCTGGGCAGGCTAAGGCGGGGGTGGAAGATTTACCTCCCTGGGCGTTGCCACTGCAGCAAGCCCCCCCCGTTGCCGGGGATGGTGGCAGCATGGAAAGCCTACAGGACAAAGATGCAGCGAAAGCAGGGGAAAAGGATACCGGTGGGGATAAGGGCGCTTTGGCTGCCAGAGATGATCAAAGGGATCAAGGCGGCAGAGGCGATCGGGGTGGCAGTAAAATTGGCAAAGTTGACAAGGGGATCTCCGGCAAAACGCCTCCTGTAGCCAAAGGTAGCTTTTCCGCTCTTATGGGCGGTGAAACTGGCCGCGACAAAGGCGGTGCCGGGGAAAAAGGTAGTGCCGGCGATAAAAAGGGCACGGTGGCCAGGCCGGCCAAGGGAAAAAGATTGACAGCAAGAGGGAAAAAGGGTCAGGGACCTTCCTTTACAGGGTTGTTGGGGAAAAAAGGCAGCAAAACAGTTTCCGCGGGGGAACCCCCGCACCCCCTGCCCGAGCCGCCACCACCTGCTGCCGGGGACGAATCGCCGCCGGATGAATGGCAATTGCCACCGGACAAATTGCAACCCCCACCCGATGAACTGCCGCTGGACAAATTATCACCGGCCGCCAGATCCCCTGCACCCCAGGACGATGCATTCGTGCGGCAGGTGCTCGATCTCTTCCAGGGGCACCTGATCGATTGATAGCACACTGTGTTAAGGGTTAATATTCACCGGAAATTTGATAACGCTGCTGCAAAGGCCGGATTTTTCCATTTAAACACATGTGGTCGCCACACGTGGTCGCCGCTGCCTGGGAAATAGGCCTTGGTGCAGTTAATTGTTTTACTAAACAAGCAAAGGGGTATGATCGAGGATGAACGGTAAAATGGGAAAAATGCTCAAGCAGGTGCAAAAAGCCCAGGCACAAATTCTAAAATTGCAGGAGGAGCTTGCCCAGCGGACCATGGAGGCGACCAGTGGCGGCGGTGCGGTGCGTGCCGTAAGCAATGGCGCCAAAGAGTTGGTAGAACTGCATATTGACCCAGAAATCCTTCAGGAAGAGGAAGTTGATGTAGAGATGATCCAGGATTTGGTCATTACGGCGGTTAATGAATCCCTGCGTCAGGCGGACAAAATGATGGCCAAGGAAATGGAAAAAATATCGGGAGGCATGGGGCTGCCCCCGGGTATGTTTTAGTGTTACCATCCCTGTTAACGCAGTAAAAAGCAACATTTGCACCAGCGTTGGCTGCAAAAACCCATACAGGCACAGCAGTTTCTTGCTATCTGGTTAAAGGAGAAGGTCCTATGATTTTTTCCCCGGCTATTACCAGGCTTATCGAGGCTCTTCGCCGCCTGCCCGGGATCGGCCCAAAAACTGCGCAGCGACTGGCCTTTTTTGTTCTTTCCATGAGAAAAGAGGATGTGGAGGAATTTGCCCACGCCCTTCTAGATGCAAAAAAGAGGGTCAGGCAATGTTCCCGCTGTTTTAACCTCACGGAAGAGGAAGTCTGCTCCATTTGCCGCGATCCCCGGCGGGAAAGCACACTGCTTTGTGTGGTCCAGGAAGCCCGGGATATTTATGTCATCGAAAAAACCGGGCAGTACCGGGGACTGTATTTTGTCCTGCACGGGGCCCTTTCCCCATTGGAAGGGATTGGCCCGGAAGAGCTGAAGATCCCCCGCCTTTTACAGCGGCTCCAGGAGGGTGAAATAAAAGAGGTCATTATGGCTACCAACCCCAACGTGGAAGGAGATGCCACTGCCTTTTACATCGCCGAATCCGCCAGACCCCTGGGAGTGAAAGTAATGCGCATCGGGTTTGGTCTGCCTGTCGGCGGGGATTTGGAATATGCCGATCAACTGACCATGTCCCGCGCCCTGGAAGCCAGGAGAGAGATGTTTTAGCGGCGGCGCGGCGGCGCGGCGGTGGCGCAAAACATTCCACCCTCAAGGGTGGGATCCCGCCATACCCTACCTCAATCAGCCCGCAGAAAATTTCCTCGGGGATTCCATATTTGCGGGCAACCGCTGCTGCCTCCCTGTGAAGATCCACCAGACCCCACCCCCTAATTTTCAGCCTATAATATGATACAGGTGCCTCCCTGTATTTCCTTTTGTGCCAATTTATTGAATAATGTTTTCTCCCCCCGGCAATACTATTCTAGAAAAAGGGAAATGAGGAGAAAACTGTCATGGGTCGCAAAATAGTCCCTGTTCTTATCCTTCTTCTAATCGTCTGTGGGATTTTTTTTATGTATCCCGAAACGAATTTTATGGCAGAAGGCAGCAATTACCAACCCCTTTTTCGGATCATGGAAAGTGCCGGGGCCCAGGTGACGAACGCTGAGCTACACTACTGGGCCTCCCTGCCGCAAAAGGATTTCCGGGAGGGTTCCATACTGCAGGAATTGGAAAATTTGGCAGATGAATTCACTGTTAAGTTGGGTGGCTTCACAGAGGAGTTGCCGGCGGAATGTTATCAGGCTAGTGGGATAGGTGAAAAAGGGGTGAACCTTCTGGTACAAAGAGATGGTTTGCTCTCCAGCGGATCAAAAATGAAACTATTTCTCCAGCCTCTCGAAGGGGAAGGTGGCCAGTCCATTCATATTGTCCTGAACATCACCGGGGACGAACCACACAATCTGGCAAAACTGGCCGGGCGATTGCCGTCCCTACTTGATGGCAGGGCATGCAACAGCACCCTTTCTTTTTGCCTGATCGGGGAAATTGCAGGGGCCATGCAACCCGCCGGGATGGATGAATTTGCGCGCGGCCTCATCCAGGATATCGGTGGAAAATGGGGGCAGTGCATACGTGATGGGCAAATGATCAGCGTGACCGGTTACCATCCCCGGCTGGGCGACTGTTTTCGGGCAGGCGGGGATAGCCTCAACCTCAATATTGCCCTGCGCGGGGACGATTTGCCCGGCAGGACGCGCATCTGGGCAGGAACCCCACTTATTTCCTGCTGGTATTAACCAGACGAAGGGGGCGGCGGCATATTAAAGGCCGGACGCCCCCTTTTCCTAGCCCGGACCCTGGGCCCAATTTGTTCAATTTTCCTTTGCTGTAAGTTTGTGCGGGGCTAGCGGTCCAGCAACTTTATCTCTGTTCCCTTATAATAGAAATCCAGTATTTCCTCAAACCCATAACCCTCCCGGGCCATTCCATCGGCACCGTACTGGCACAGCCCCACTCCGTGGCCATAACCCCTGCAGGAAAAAACGATCTGATTATCCCTTGTTTGCCAGCGAAAAAAAGTAGAGGGAAGCCCCAGGAGATGGCGGACCTCTTCCCCTTTGTAAAGGCGGCTGGGGGCGCCAATTTTTAAAAACATATTGCGGCCACTGCGACTTGTTTCCACAATTTCCATCAGGGGGATATTTCCTTTGCCCAGGACCGGGAGCACATCTTTTTCTCCCCTCAGCGCCGCAGCATAAGTGGCCGGGTCAAAGGATAGTTCGCTGGAATAATGGGGTGAGTGTTGGCAAAAACTGCATTTTACATTTTGCAGGTAAGGGACGTCCCGGCTTTCCCTCCAGGCATCCATGGCCCGTTCAGTTTCCCCCCCGCAGGTGGAATGGTAGACAGTTTGCGCCAGCTCCCCCCGATAGAACAAAACCATTCCCCGTGTGTTTTGCACCGCCTCCACAATTTTATCCCGGTAGGCAGTGGCCTCCTCCCCGGGCCATTTTTGCATTACTGATCGCATTTCCTCCCAAGCCTGACAACATCCACCGCAGGTACACAGATCGGCGCCGGGGTTTTCCCGGCACCCTTCTTGTTTTTCTACCTTTGCCAAAGCATAAGTGCGGGCGATAATGGCCTGTGCCCTGAGGGCCTCTGGATGAAAGGAGGCCGGCATTTCGGCAGCAACCACTCCGATAATGTATTCCTCCAGTGGCAGCTCCTGCACTTCTTTTTGTTCTGTATGGTAAATCTTTAGCAACTGTTCGCCATCCCTCCCTGTGGCAGGTGAAGCAGGATCAGGCCCCTGCTGTGCCTCCCCGGGCGGGTTTCCGCCGCTGCTGCCAAAATCCTCCCACCTCCACCAGTTGCCCGCCAGAAGGGCGGGCAGAAGGACCAGCGCAAAAATGATTGACAGTAGATAAAACACAAGTCTTTTCCACAAACCTTCTCCCCCCCCGCCCCCAGGCAAATACAGGTCTTGTCCCATTCTATGCCTGCCCCGGCGGGAATATTATCCTGCCCGAGTTTAAAAGCGGCTGGAGGTGGACATACTATGAGACATCCAGAGAAAGTAAACCAGGGTTTTACAAGGCAGATATTATTTCCCTGGAACGTGGGGGTGTAATCTATGTCATTGTGGCAAAATTGGCCGGGCAAAAGGCTCATGCAGCTTGCCAAGGGCCTCTTGAAAAAAAGGAAAAATAGTGTTGGTGGTTCCAGCGGGGACAGGCATGTCCGGGAAAAATCAACTCCTGCTGCTGCTGCTGCTACCGCCCCGGTAACTGATGGAAGGCGTGTCCTGCCCCGCCGTTCGGTCTTTTTTGGCGGTTTGGCCATTGCCGCACTCATTTTGGTTGTCGTGCTACATTTGGGGATGGTTACCATTCCGGGGGTTTACAGTCCTGGCGGGGAATGGAATAGTTTGCAGAAAACCGGGCAGGCTGATGAAAACATAACCGGTGGCTCACGGGATGCAACTGTTCAATCCGGCACTGATCGCCTGCAGCCTGATCCCGCAACCATGGAAAATCAACTGTTTATGCCGAAAGATGGGGATTCCCACCTGGAACCCGATGTTACCGATGTTTCCTTTGAAAAGATTCCGGATGGCGGGGATTTCCTATCCTTACCTCCGCCCGGTGCGCCCCTTTCTGGCTGGCGTTTACACACGGCATTTGGGGACTACACCAGCGAAACCCTGCCCTCGGGGGGGATTCTGCACCGCCGTAACCAGGGTGCTTTTCTGGAAGGGGCACCCGGGGCCGCAGTTTCCGCCCTTTGGGATGGTATTGTACTCCAGGCTGATCGGGAGGGCTTTCCCTGCGGCAGCTTCGTCGTCCTGGAACATGAAGGGGGCTATAGCACGCTCTATGGAAACCTGCGCCAGATTTGGGTCGGGGAGGGTGATGAAGTCAGCAGAGGCGAAAATATCGGCCTTTTGCCCAGCACCCCTACCTCCAGGGAAAACGGAGCCCCCGTGGGAACAGTGCCTTTCCGCACTGTTATTGGTGGCCGGGAGGAACACAGGGAAGTCTACTCTGCCTTTCATGAGGAAAATCCACTCCTTTACCTCGAGCTGCGGAAGGCCAATCGTTATCTGGATCCCTTTCTCTTCATAGAGGAAAGGAATTAATACTGTGAGGATCACATATAGATTTACTAATGCCAGCTTAAAGGGGGCGGCCCCATGCAGGATTACATTTTACAAAGGGTAATCGATGTTGCCAACTATATTTTGGATACGGGTTATACGGTCAGGCAAACGGCCCAAATTTTTGGCGTCAGCAAAAGCACCGTGCATAAGGATGTTACGGAACGCCTTCCCCAGATCAATGAAAACCTGGCGCAAGATGTCCGCGTCATACTGGAAAAAAACAAGGCTGAACGTCATCTGCGCGGGGGAGAGGCCACCCGTTTAAAATACAGTTCCATGCGTGCACAGTGATTCACTACCCAAATAATTATAACAAAAAAGGAAAAATAGGGAGGAATGTCGAAGTTACAATTTAATACCAAATTGTTTAACGCGTCTGGGAAGGGGTGCATAAGGATATGGTCTGGTCAGCGGATATGGGCATCGATCTGGGGACCGCAACGATACTTGTTTATTTAAAAGGTAAAGGGATTGTGCTTAATGAGCCCTCGGTTGTAGCCATAGATCATCAGAAAAGGAAAGTCCTGGCCGTGGGCAAGCTTGCCCAGGAAATGCTGGGCCGTACTCCGGGAAACATTATCGCCACCCGTCCTTTGCGTGAGGGGGTTATTGCCGATTTCGATATTACAGAGGTCATGCTCAAGCATTTTATTTTACTGGCCTGCAGGAAAAGGCGTATTTTTAAGCCCCGCATTGTCGTCTGTGTACCCGTGGAGACCACAGCCGTGGAAAAAAAGGCCGTAATCGAGGCTGTGACACGCACCGGCGCCCGGGAGGCCTACCTAATCGAGGAACCCCGCGCCGCGGCCTTGGGTGCCGGCCTTGATATTTTTAAACCCAGCGGAAGCATGGTCGTGGATATCGGCGGCGGCACTACCGATATCGCCGTCATATCCATGGGTGAGACGGTTGTTTCCTGCAGCGTACGGGTTGGCGGGGATAAGTTCGATGAAGCCATCGTCCGCTACATTAGAAAGGAACATAATCTGCTCATTGGCGAGCGTTCTGCCGAGAAGCTGAAAATAGAAATTGGTTCCGCCTTCGAGGGGAGCCGCTCGTTGAAAATGGAAATCCGTGGCCGCGATCTGATCAACGGCCTGCCCCGTTCCCTCGATATTTCCACGGAACAGGTTGTGGAAGCGATCAGTGAGATGCTCTGGGTGATCGTTCAGGGCGTCAAGCAGGTGTTGGAAAAAACCCCGCCGGAGCTGGCTGGCGATATCATCGAAAAAGGCATCGTGCTCACCGGTGGCGGTTCCATGTTGGATGGGTTGTACAAGCTTGTCGCCGAACAGACGGGTGTTCCCACCTTTCTGGCTGAGGATCCCATCGGCAGCGTAGCCAAAGGAACGGGCCTGGCCCTGGAATACCTCGATCATCTCTCCGGTACACTTATTACCGGCAAAAATTTGGCCCCGGCCCTATGATTGTGTACTTGCAATGGACAGATACGAATATATAGGACATCTGCACATCCATTCCAACTATTCCGATGGGAGCGGCTCGATCAGGGAAATTGTCCAGGCCGGGCGGGAAACCGGGCTGGATTTTATCGGCATTACCGATCACAATACCCTGGGTGCCCGCCGGGACGGTTATGAGGGATGGCAGGATGGCATCCTGGTGTTGATTGGCCAGGAGTTGGGATATAAAAAGAATCATTATATTGCCTTTGGAACGGACCGGGAAATATCCGTGGAGGATGAAAATCCCCAGCAAACCATCAATGCTGTCAATGCCCAGGGCGGGTTTGGTTATTTGGCCCACCCCGGGGAAAAATCAAATCCTGCTTTCCTGGAAGGCACCTACTATCCTTGGGATCGTTGGGATTATAAAGGATTTTGCGGGCTGGAGATCTGGAACTTCAGTTCGCTGTGGAAGGAGACCTTCCATAGCAGGCTGGCAGTCCTTTTCTGGTATTGTTTCGACCGCTACCGGGCTGCCGCAGTGCCGGGGGCCGAAGTGATTGAAAAATGGGATCAACTGGCGGCGGAGCGACCAGTGGTTGCCTTTGGCGGGACAGATGCACATGCTTATTTAGTAAATTTAGGTATTATTAAGCTTTCTTTCTTTGCCTACAAATTTCTTTTCCGCACCATCAATACCCATTTACTCTTGGATAGGGAACTCAGCCGGCAGTCTGCCGTGGCGCTGGAACAGGTTCTCGGGGCGCTGCGGCGGGGTGCTTTTTTTATCGGTAGCGATTACTTTTTCCCCAGCAAAGGATTTCGTTTTGCTGCTTTCCGTGATGGGAAAAAGGTTGCCGGCATGGGCGGGGAGATCGATTGTTCCCCTCCGGTGGTACTCTGCGTCAGCTCGCCGCCCGGGTGCAGAGGGCTGGTACGCATTATCGCCGATGGCCAACCCGTTTTGGAGAGCCGGGAAAGAGATATTGCTTTTGAGGCATGCCGGCCGGGGGTCTACCGGGCCGAGGTTTACTGGCGGCCACTCCAGGGCAGGCCCATTCCCTGGATTTATAGTAACCCCATTTATATCAAAGATTGATACCGCTGCAAAGATCAGTAGAATCGTTAACAGGCTGTTAATTTTTCTTAATGGCGTAACCAAAACTATTTCCCACCGTCTTACACTATGGAACAATACTTTTGAGGAAACAGGAAATTTCTATCTATTTTTATCCAAAGGTTTTATCTAAAGGAAGGAATTAATTATTATGCAGTTTCTTGCAGTGGCCGTGGCCTTTTTTCTGGCCCTCGGCCTTACTCCGCTAATGCGGCGCTTGGCCTTGCGGACCGGCATCCTCGATTATCCCGATCAGCGCAAGGATCATGGACAGGCCATGCCCCTGTTGGGGGGTGCGGCCGTTTATCTGGCCTTCTGGCTGACGGCCGGGGTTATCATTTTTTACTGGCAAGGCGGCGAGCGTTTCTGGGGGCTTTTTTTGGGGGGCAGCCTTATTCTTGCCCTGGGACTTTGGGATGACATGCGGGGGCTTTCCTACCGGGTCAAATTCGCCGGCCAGTTTGCTGCAGCGCTGCTCCTGCTAGCCTTCAATGTTAAGATTGAGTTTATTACTTTCCCCTTTCAAGAGATGGTGTTTTTGGGGGTTTTTGTTGTTCCCCTGACCTTAATCTGGGTCGTGGGCATTACCAATGCCGTCAATCTCATCGACGGGGTGGATGGGCTGGCCACGGGGGTTTCAGCTATTGCCGCCATCGTAATGTTTGCCTACACCTGGGGGGAGTTTCCCTTGCTTTCCCTGCTTTGCCTGGTTTTGGCCGGTGCGGCCCTGGGGTTTCTGCCCCTCAATTTTCCACCGGCACGTATTTACCTGGGTGATACGGGGAGCCTTTTTTTGGGATTTATGCTGGCGGGTTTTTCCATCATGGGTGCTACCAAGCAGATTGCCCTGACGACATTGATCATCCCCATACTCATCCTGGGCCTGCCCATCACCGATACATTTTATGTCATGTGGCGACGTTTCAAAAACGGCCGCTCCATTTTTCAGGCCGATCGGGGCCATATCCACCATATGCTTTTGCGCCTGGGGCTTACCCCACGGCAGACAACCATCGTTCTCTACTTGATCAGCCTCTATTTCGGCGGGGCGGCGATCTTTTTTCACCAGTTTAACAGCCCGACAGCCTGGTATTTTATTCCCGTAATTTTTCTCATTGTCTTGCTGGGGCTCAGGCGCCTGGATACGCTTACGGCTTTTCAACGGGCCCTGGAGGGATTTACCCTCTTTTCCAACCGGCAGCAACACCGCAAAAAAGGCTAGCGAAAGGGTGATTGTTTAATCTATGTCCTCCATAAAGGTAATGAGTATTGTTGGCACGAGGCCCGAGGCTATCAAAATGGCCCCGTTGATCCGCATCCTGCAGGAAACCGGCGAAATCAAATCTGTTCTTTGCCTGACTGCACAGCACCGGGAGATGCTTGACCAGGTGCTTTCTCTTTTTAAGTTGGATCCGGATTACGATCTGGATATCATGAAGGAGGCCCAGAGCCTGACCCATATCACCGTACGGGCCTTGGAGGGGCTGGACAAGGTCCTGCAGAAAGAAAAACCGGATCTCGTCCTCGTACAGGGGGATACCACCACGACGATGGCAGGATCCCTGGCTGCCTTTTACCAAAAAATTGCTGTGGGACATATTGAGGCAGGGCTGCGCACAGGCGAACGTTATGCCCCTTTTCCCGAGGAGATCAACCGGCGGCTGAACAGCGTCATTGCCCAGCTTCATTTTGCCCCTACGGACCTGGCCAGGGAGAACCTTCTCAGGGAGGGTTTCGATCCAAACACGATTTTTGTTACCGGGAACACCGTCATCGATGCCTTGCAGACCACCATTCAGCCTAAGTTTAGCTTTAGCGATCCTTTGTTGCAAAAGGTGGATTTTTCCCGTTACCGGATCCTTTTGGTGGAGGCCCACAGGCGGGAAAACTTAGGGGAACCGATGGAATCCATTGCCCTGGCCCTGCGGGATTTGCTGGAGACTTTCCCCGATACCTTTCTGGTTTTCCCTGTGCATAAAAATCCACAGGTGCGCAAGGTTGTCTTTCGTCTCTTGCAAGATCACCCGCGGGTACTCCTTTTGGAACCGCTTGATCCCTTTTCCTTTCATAACCTCATGGCGCGGGCGCATCTTATCCTTACGGATTCGGGGGGCATACAGGAGGAGGCCCCTTCCCTAGGTAGGCCGGTTCTTGTTCTGCGGCGCGTGACGGAACGCCCGGAGGCACTTGAAGCCGGGACGGCACTGCTGGCCGGCACGAAACGGGAAGAAATTGTAGCCCTGGCCGGGGGACTTTTGGGCGATGAAACAGCCTATCAGGCTATGGCCCATGCCACCAACCCTTATGGTGACGGGCAGGCTTCCCGGCGTATCTGCCAGGCCATCCTTTATCATTTTGGCCGGCGGCCCTCCCCGCCGGAGCCTTTCGAACCGGGGAAATAATTAAATAACGAATGATTCCACTGCATAAAATCCCATTTGCAAAGTGTTCGCTGGAAACAGCAACCACTCGGGCCTGCAATTTTTTGTATTATGCGGCGGAACATATTTTGTAGGGTAAGCGTATGAAATACTGGAAAAAGAATAACTTGTTTGTCATTGTTTTATCGTTAATTGTTTTTTTTGGGCTTGCAGTGGCCCTTGCGGAAGCGGTTGGCCGCGTCAGGGTGGAGGCGGGCAACCGCGCCACGGGGATCCTCGTGGAATACGGGGAACTGCAGGAAGGGGTCAACCGCCACAGTCTGGGGCATTTTGATACAGCCGGTGCGCTACAGGCCTTTCAGAAAAGCGGCATCACGGGGGTACTCCTGAAGGAACAGACCCTGGGCGATCTGGCCGGACAGGGGCAGCTGCGTATTTTTAGCGGTGCCGGGCTCCTGGCCGCCTCGCGCCGCGGCGATGCCGATCTTTTTCTCCCGGCTGGACCTTTCAACCCGGCACGTTTCTATGTGGAAATACCCGACGCGGCCCTTTGGGAACGGGTCGTTTTTCACCTTGAAAGTAAGGTTCCGGGGATGGTTGTTCATGTTGCCCCGGGCGAACAGGCGGGCAAAGATATGCCTGCTGACCAAAACCAGCTTCTTTTGCCGCTAGAAACCACAAGGGGATCCTTGCCAATTGCACCGGCGGGAGTTCTTTCATTGCCTACGGAGGAGGAAAGGTTGGATGAAATTGGTGTAGGTTTTCCCGTGGCAGCGATTGAAATGCTCTCGGACCAGGGGTTGGATATTTATCTGCAGATATATGGCTGGCCTGGCGATGAAGAAAGCCTCCCGGCAGTTTTCAGGGCTATTGGGGATCTGCCGGGGGTCAGGGGGATTTTGTTTAACAGTCCCGATTTGCCCGGCTTTCCGGTATACAGGGCAGTTACAGCTTCCGAGATGGACCGTCTCGGCATCCCTGTGGTAACAATCGATCTTTTTGAACGGCAGCGGGCCCCCCTGCTTTCCCTGGTGCGCAGCCAGGAAACCAAGGAAGTGATCCGCTTGCATGCCATCCCCCAGGAAGAAAGGGATCTTCTGACCCCTGCGCGGGCACTCTCACGCTATCTGTTGGCGGTTACCGAACGCAACAACCGCCTTTTGCTGATCCGCTACGGGGGGCAGGGCCTCTATGGAGCTCCATGGCTGGAAAAAAATACGGATTTTGTGGTCGATCTGCGGGGGGAACTTGCGGCGGCCGGGCATGCTGTGGGAACAGTTATTCCCTATGCTGGCGGGGATTTCCCCTTTTCCAGGGCAAAAATATTTCTTATCAGCGCCGCTATTCTTGCCGGCGGGGTTTTGCTCCTAATAAGGCTAAAAATGGCCCGGGCTGGTTTTATGCTGGGGGCTGCCGGGTTGTTGCTGGTGGGTTTTTTGCTGGCCTCCGGGGGGAAATTTTTGGGTTTTGACAGTCTCGATCTGGCCCGCAAGGGTATGGCGCTGGCCTCCGGCACCATTTTCCCTTTGTTGGGATTGGCTGTTTATAGGGATTGCTTTGGGAAAAGATCGCTGCCAAAGGCCTTGGGCAGCCTGGTGGGACTCTCCCTTTTTTCCCTGGCCGGGGCCCTGCTTGCCGCCGGGCTGATGACGGGCCTGACCTACATGGTCAAGCTGGATCAGTTGCCGGGGATAAAACTGGCCCTCTTTTTGCCTTTGCTTCTGGCCGGGATGCTGCTGCTCTTTGGAGATGAAAGATCCCTGCGGGGCCTGATCGGCAAACTAAGGGAACTATGGGATCGCCCTTTGATCACCGGTTCTGCCCTGCTAATTGTTTTGCTTCTCGTTGCGGCGGCTGTCCTTTTGGTGCGTTCTGGAAACGAATCCCTCTTTGTCTCGGAGGCAGAGCTGCATGCCCGCTTTCTCCTTGATCGGTTGCTCGTGGTGCGGCCCCGCACGAAGGAGTTTCTGATCGGCCACCCCCTCATGCTGGTGGCGTTTTACTGGGGCCTTCGCAGCCGGGCCGGTATCTGGGTTGCCCTCCTGGGCATGATCGGCCAGGTTTCCCTGATCAACACTTTTTACCATCTGCATACCCCGTTGCTTATTTCCTTGCAGCGGGCAGCAGGAGGATTAATTCTGGGGGCGGCCCTGGGGGTTGTTTTGATTTTGGGTTTAAAAATAATTTTTGGGATTGTCATTGGCCGGGAGGGGTCGCCGCCGCGCCGGGGATGAAGGACAGGCATTATCTATGGTGATAGGAAGAAGGTGGCAGGAAGAAGGCCTTTTTTTATGGTGATTAAAGGGGGTACGGTGGGGAGAAGTGTTATTTGGTAAATATAAACAGGAATTATTTATAGGAATCTTGCTGTGGTTTCTGGTCCTGCTCGCCGTGGCCTCAGCGGCCCGGGCGGGTTTTTCTTTTCATGCTACCCTTCCGGAACCACATAATGTAGAATTTACGGTCCGTTATAGCGACGTGGAGCATTTTGCCACCCGGGCAGGGTTGACCGTGGAGGAAACCCTGGCTTTTCTAAAAGAGCAGGGGGTGACCTCTATTGGGGTTTTTGAACAAACCCTCTGGGGATTGCGCCGGGCGAACGGGTGCCATGTCCTCAGCAATTTGGAACTGGCCGGGGAGCTGGCCTTTAACCCCGGGCTGGCCCGCTATGAGAATTTCATCCGTGACGCGGCCGGGCCGGAAGGACTACGCCTGGGGGATTATATCGTCCTTATACCCGGAGGCCCCTGGGCGGAACAGGTCTGGGAGCACCTTGGGCAACTCCGGGTAGTGGAGAATCCGGCAATCTTTCGCCTTAGCAGGGCGCCGGCCGGGGAAAGGGAACTTTTTCTCATACGGGGAGCCAATTATGACAACCTGCCCCATCTGGCCCTCGGGACCAACCCCGGGCAGCTGGAAAAGGTCTCCGCGGCGGGCCTGCTGGTCAATCCTTACTTGGCGGCAAGATCGATTGAAACATCTTTTGCCGTCGAGCAGGCTCTCTCCACCTTTGATGGGGCGGATCTTTCCGCGGTCGTTTTTGAAGGGGGGCTGGTTCCGGGATTTCCGCGTTTTACAGCAGAGACAGCTGCCGCACTGGCAAAGAGAGGGCTAACAGTGGCGCTCTATGAATATAATCAGTATCCGCAGGGGATGAAGGAACTTGCCGCCCATTTGCAAAATAGTCCGGTGGTAATGTTGCCCGGGAAAAACTGGTTTCCTTCTCTGCAGGAAGTTTTTAACGGCGTCCGCGAACGCAAAGTGCAGCTGGTGGAGTTGCAAATACGCGATTTTGGCCCCCGGTTGCGGGGGGAAGAACTAAGGGACGAATTTTCCCGGAAAATTTCTTCTGTGCAACAATTTCTTACCGGCAAAGGCTACAATGTCGGCAGACTACATCAGTTTGCCGTGGGGATCCTGCCCCTGAAGGCCTATCTGGTCATGGGGCTGGGGCTGGTGGCTTTTACCTTGCTGCTTTTGCGTATTTTCCTGCCTATCCGGCCTGTTTCTTTGCTGATATTGCTGATCGCTGCCGCGGCGGCCCTTTTCCCGTTCTTTTGCTGGAACCGGGTCACCGCCGGGCAGGTTTTGGCCCTCTGGACGGCGCTGGTTTTTCCCCTTTATGCCGTTTGCAGCCTCCTTTCGGCCTCTTTCCCTGTACAAGGATCACCAGATGGTCATGGGGCCGGGCCTAGGCCCGGGGTAAATATGCCAGGGTTTTTTGCCCGGGCCGGATTGCGTCTCGGCGGTGTTTTTCTCCTTTCCCTGGCGGGGGGCCTGCTGCTGCACGGGCTTCTGACTCAGCCGCCTTTCTTTTGCGGTTTGGAATTTTTCCGCGGCGTCAAGATCATGTATGCCCTTCCCCTAATCGTTGCCGGTTTTTTAGTACTGGTCTGCCAGGATAGCGATGTCGCTTCTGCCGGCGCTTCGCGGTATTTTTTCTGCCCATTGCACCCGGGAAGACTGGGAAAACCCTGTCTTGTTTTTGTGAGGCGTTTGCTCCTGCGCCCTGTGGTACTCAGGGATCTGCTCATCCTGGGCCTGCTCCTTGCCCTGGCCTACGTTTATCTCCTACGTACCGGGCACGTTATGGCTGTTAGCCCGCTGGAAAGCTGGGAGCGCGATATTTTGGAGCGTCTGCTCGGTGTGCGGCCGCGCCTTAAGGAGTTTCTCCTGGGTTACCCTCCGGCCCTTTTGGGGTTGTATTTTCTGCAACGGCAGGCAAAGGGGGCCTTGCGGCTTTTGGCCTTTATTTTTCTGGCGGCGGGTGTGCTGGTTCCCATTTCTGTGCTCAATACCTTTGCCCACGTTCAGGCGCCGGTATGGCTTTCCATCTGCAGGAGCGTGCACGGGTTTTGGCTGGGGGCACTTTGCGGCTTGTTGTTGCTGTTGCTTATTTGGGCAGTAGATGCCTGCCTGCGGTGGCGGAACCGGGGTTAGGCAGCCGGAGCGCATTTTAGGCCTATTGGGTGCAGGTTTATATTTGGTGTTTTATACGGCGGGAGGAAAACGCTTGAGGGAAGGAAACAGCGATAATACTTTTTTGTATCGATCCATGACGCTGGTCATGCTGGCCACGCTGCTGAGCCGGGCACTGGGGTTTTTGCGCGAGGTGGCCATTGCCTACCGTTTTGGCACCTCCATGGAGACCGATGCCTATCTGGTGGCAATTTTACTGCCAACGATCCTTTTTTATGCTTTTAGCGATGCCTTGAGGAACACCTTTATTACCGTTTTTGCATCTTTTAGAAAAGACAAGAGCGCCCCATTATTTCTTAACACTTTTACCCTCTATATCTCCACGGTCCTGGCCCTGTTTGTTTTGCCGGGGGTTATCTTTGCCCCGCAGGTGGTTTTTCTGCTGGCGCCCGGTTTTGGGGGGGAAACCCTCGATCTGACGATCAGGCTGACCCGTATCCTGCTGCCGGGTATATTTTTTATGGGCCTGGCAGGGATTGCCACGGGCTTTTTACATAGCCACCAGCGTTTCCTTATACCTGCCCTCGTCAATGTCCCCCATAATCTTATCATCATCTGCAGCGCCCTTTTCCTGGGTGCAGGCTACGGGATTGGCGGTCTGGCAGTGGGAAGTCTGCTCGCCGTGGCCTCCCAGTTTTTTATCCAGGTGCCCAGCCTCTGCCGGGTGCCCTTTCCCTTTCGCCCGGGGCTTGCCCCGGGGCATGCAGGCCTTAAAAAAATATACTCATTGCTGCCGGCTATCCTTCTTTCCAGTGCAGTGCTGGAGTTAAAACACCTGCTGGATCGCCTTTTTGCCTCATTCCTGCCCGCCGGTAGCATTGCTGCCCTCAATTATGCCGAGCGTATCTATGTGTTGCCCCAGGCCATCCTGGGGACGGGGATTATCATTGTCCTCTACCCGGCCCTGGTGGAGATGTTGGCCGAAAAGGATTTGCGATCATTTGTCCACCAGGTCAGAAGCGGCGTTTCCCTGCTGCTTTTTGCCCTGCTGCCGGTGACTGCCGGGCTGATTATGCTGCGCATTCCCCTCATCGAGGTTTTCTTCGAACGGGGGGCCTTCGATGCTTCGGCCACGGAAACGACCGCCGGCGCACTGCTCTACTATACCCCAGGACTGGTCGGTTTTGCCTTGCACTACTTTTGTAACCGCATTTTTTTTGCCCTGCAGGAGGTTAGGGTGCTGGTCTGGGTCAATCTGGCCATGGTAGGGGCCAATGCCTTGTTCAATTTTCTGCTCATGCCTGTCCTGGGCCACGGCGGTATTGCCCTGGGGACCTCCCTGGCCTTTACCATAGGTTCCTTCTTGCTTTTCCTCATTTTTGCCCGGCGTCTCGCCCTTTCTTTTCAGGATTTGCTCCTGGCCCCCTTACTTCGTTCCGGGCTAGCCACGGTTTTCATGGTGGCCGGGCTCTATCTCTTTTTCTTTTTCTGGGAAGGTTTTCTTGGGCGGCCCCTTGGGGGAAGCGGGGGTGCCGGAGGAATAATCCTACTTTTATCAGCCTCTTTCTGGGGGGCGGTTGTTTATTTCCTCTCAGCATACCTGCTGCACCTTCCTGAAATGAAACTGTTGCAGGATTTTTTGCACGGTGTGGTGGGGAAGGAAACGATCTATCGGAAATAAATAGATTTTTTTTGGAACTAAGAGTAACCTTTTCGCAAAACCTTCGTTAATAGATAATGAAGGTGCTGGCAGAACTATTAGTTTTTAGAAAAAAACCCTTTTTTATATTTTAGGGGTATTATTAACCAAATATTAATGAAATATAATACATTTGATGCATAAATTAGCAGGAGAATGCTAAAAAGTGTAGAATTACATTAACCTGATCCCTTATATATCCAGCATGGCCACAAGGGGAAAGGGCGGCAGGCAAGTGGTTGACAAAAGCCGTTGCTGGCCGACGGCCCCATAAATATGGATAAGAATGATCGTATAATAATCGAGGGGGGATGCCCAAAAGGAGTTAGTGAGGTTTTCATCTGTTTTAATAGGTTTACAGGAAGAAAAAAGAAACAAATTTTAAGGAGGAATGAGCTTTGAAGGTAAAATCGCGTAAGGTATTTGCGATTCTTGTTGTCGCTGCTATGATATTGGCGATGTTGCCAGTAGGAGCGTTTGCCGAGTCTAAGGGGTTTGAGGTAACGAAAATAGAAAATTCACCCCTTTTGGGTAGAACAGAAATACGTGTTACCTTTACAGTAGATGTAGATGATCTCAGCGCCTATACCGTAAAGGTAGCAGGCGAGGATTTTGCGATAGCTTCAAGTGGTGATTATTTTTTAGGTGTTTTTTATAGCAATTCAGACATTGCCAAAATGTCGATTGCAGAATTAGAAGCTGCAACAGTCATAACCCCGGCTTTACCAGTGATAGATGATCCTACTCCCCCAGTAGGCAATACTCCTGTCCTTGGGGTGACCAGGGTAGCAGCTGATCCCATCGAGCTACAAGTTGGGGAAACTTCCGAATTTACCCTTACTTTCTATGGAACCGATGGCAAGGCGTTTGCTCCCAATGGAAGTTTTTCGTTCTATATCCGTTCAAACCGTGCGGCAGAAAAGATCGAGCCCCTTGCAGCTGCTGATCAAAAGGGTTCCTTTACATCTGCAAGCAGTGACCTTGCTGCAGGCAAGGGCACCAAAGTTACCGTAAATAGCCTTACAAACGGTCAACTTACACTAGGTATAAAGTCAGCATTCGCCGGTAAGGCTGCCATTTCTTTCTGGGATGACGAGGCAGGCGAGGACGATTCCAACAAGTTTGCCGAAAGCACCCTTACCTACACCGCTAAAAAGGTTGATAAGGCAGCAAGCAGCTTTACAGCAAACTATACGGGCCTGCAGATTTTCCAAGAGCTCGAGCTCAAGGCTGTTATCATGAACAAGAATGATGTTCCTGTTGAAGGCGAAACTGTTACCTTCCAGAAGAGTTTTGAGGGAGGCATCTGGACTACCATCGCCACCAAGGATACCAATGCTATTGGTGTTGCAACGATCAAAACAACCGAATCAGAAGCTGGCGATTACGAATACCGTGCCCGCGTAGGCAATGATACCATGGGTACTGCTGTTGCAGTTAAGTGGACTGGCACAGCCCCCACGAAGATCGAAGCACTAACCGATGACGGGTCGATTGCTGTTGATGTAGAGCAAAAAATCGATTTTGTCGTCAAGGATGCCTTTGATAACGTTGTTGCCGGTCAAAAGGTGAAACTTGAGCTGGACAGCAGGCCTTCCGGTGCTACAGCTTTTTCAGCCACCGAAGAGGTCACCAACAAAGACGGCGAGGTTACTTTCGAATTTAAACCCTCCCGTGAAGGTACCTACAAGGTAAAAGCCTCTCTCGTTGGTACAGGGCTTAAATCAATCGTTACCCTTAATGCTGCCCCCTTTGGTGCAGTGGATCATGTCAGGATTAGATTGGCCAAAGATCGTGTTTCCATCAAGAGCTATGATTCCGGATCCGGGGCAGTTGCAGGAATCGGGAACGCCATGACGATGAGAGTGGATCTTTGGGATGTTAACGATGTGCGTAGCACTGTGAACGCAGAGGATATAAGACTAAGCACCTCCAGCACCGCATTAGCAACCATTAATGGTTTAACTGTTAATGCCAATGGTAAAGAACGCCGTGGTGTGGTTACCATTACCGCTACACATCTAGATAGTGGTAAATCTGCCAGCATCGATCTTCCGGTCGTTGGCGGGGCTGCTGCCATTGAAAACGAAATTAGCATTTCCAACTACACTGCTGATGTAAAGCTGCAGCTTGTTGATGCTGATGGCAATGCTACCTGGGCCGGGGATCTTGCCGATACCAGATTCAGTGTTGTCGGTCCAACCGATATGGTTATCAGCCAACGCAAAGCCTTCAAAAAGATGGAAGGTAACGGTTCATTCCGTGCTGTCGTAGAAGCTGCCGGTACCTACACAGTAACAGTAGTTGCCGATAATGGTTTAGCATCAACATTTGATATTGTTTATGGTGAACCTGCTTCCGAAGTAGATGGCCCCGAATATGGTGCCGCCAATGTTACCATGTTTATCGGCTCCACAGGCTATGTGGTTGATGGCGCTGGTGCCAATGTAGATGTTGCCCCGTTCATCGAGGATGGTCGCACTTTCGTGCCTGTGCGTTTCATCGCCGAAGCCCTTGGTGCAGAAGCTGATTGGGAGCCAAAGGACGCTGCTGTGGAAGTAGTAACTCTTGTGCGTCCCGACAAAACCATCACCATTAAAATAGGTGAATATGCACTTGAAGTGGAAGAGGATGAAGAAGTAGCCACCGTTACTATGGATACTGTTGCCATGATTAAAGACGGGCGTACCTTCCTGCCTTTCCGCTACATTGCCGAGGCATTTGGCGCTGATGTGGAATATGGCCCGGAAGATGGTCCTGTGGAATGGGTCAGCTTTACCCAATAAAAATAAGTGTGAAAAAGCAATAATGGTTACCATGGCATTTCTGGGAAGGAATAATCCTCCTTCCCAGAAATGCTCATCTCCAAATTGAATTGCAAGCAGCAAACAACAGCTCAAAAAGTATAAGGAGGTTGTCCTAATTGAATAGAGGCAAGATTAAGGTATTGTTTGCACTGACATTGTCTATACTGATGATCTTCGGTATGACAGCCAGTGCTTTTGCAGAAATTGTCGACTATGTTGCTAAAGACGATAGTGGCAATGTATATGTTTATAATGGTGACGAATTAGTCGATTCATACATTGAAGGCGGAAAATTATGGTCTAGCTTTCTAGATGGTAAAGTTTCTGTTGCCGTCCGTGATGATACCGGCAAATATGTGGATGCAGATGCAATAGTAAATGCCTATATTGAAGGAATCGATCCTAATGATTATGTTGCTGATGCTAACGCCGAGCAATATGCAATGCCTGAAGAATACGTTGAAGTAACAGTGGGTGAGGATGGGGAGTTGGTGGAAACACCGATAACTGAGCCTCCCGTAAAGGAATTAACAGTTGTCAGTGTAGGTGCTATTGAAGACATTAATGTTGACTTTGGTACTGCTGTTGAAGCAATTACTTTCCCTACTAAGGTTGCCTTGAACCTGAGCGACGAAACCACTGTTGAAGTAGATGCAACTTTTGCCTGTGACAACTATGATGGTAATGTTGCCGGTGAGTATGTGTTTACTGCTACTTACGAACTACCGGAAGGCGTAACTGGCGACAAGCCGGCAGCGACCGTGAAGGTTGTTGTGGCTGCGAAGCCGTTGCTGGCTGTTGAGAGTGTAAGTGCTATTAACGCTACTACTATCAAAGTCGTATTTAGTAACGATGACGTGGTTACTTTCACTGTTCCAGCCATGCAAACTGGCAAAAATATCGTTGAATTCGAATACCAAGGAAAAACATTTTCCGAAGAAGTAGAATACGATGGTGAATATGTTTTAGAAATAAAAGTATTAGATGAAGAATTATTAGCTGACGGCAAAACTGTTATGAAAATAGAAGCAGAAATCATTCCACCAGAAGGATTGGATAAAAATGATTTTATAGGCGATGCAGTATTTAACTCCCTACGTGGATTAAAAGCTGCTCAAGCTGAAGCTGCCTTTAACCAAGGCAAAGTTGTTTTCAATGTAACTTTACCAAACTCTGAAAATGATATTGAGGACAAAATTTTTGTAAAAATAATTCGCTCCGAGGATCCAGATGCTGTTGGTATTGAATCTGAAACATTAGTTGTAACTTACAAAGCTCACACTCCTGGTGGTACTGGAGATACTATTCAAACTTATACAATTGATTCCATAAAATCAGCTGACTTAGCTGACAGAGTAATCGTCTATGTTGGCGGAGTAGCTGATAACCACAGAGATGCAGTAGCTGATGCTATTGTTAAGCAAGTCAAAATTTACAACAATGTCGCTTTTGCAAATCCAATTGATGTAGTCGGTATTGCCAAGATTACTCAAAGCGGAAACGGTTATGCTTATACAGCATTATTAGATTTACCTCCATATGGAACTGATCCTGACGAATATAATGTAATGTTCGACAATCAATACAACTATTATTCCATTGAACCTTCAGAAGAAAATATCAAACTTACAGCCAGTGCTGCAAGTGTTGATAACAAATTTATGCTAATCGACAGAACAAAACCATCAGTTCAAGATGTTAGATCCCCTAAAGCTGATGATCAAGGACAAATTGACGAGAAATATTTACCAGCCAACACTTTATTAGTAGTTTATTCCGAACCAGTTAACAGATTAACAGCTGAAGCTCCAGAAAACTATGTATTAAATGGACATAAGCTTTTACCAGAAGATGTTAGCTATATTAGAGTATTAGACATTAAAACAGAAGAAGATGAAGTAGGACAAGCGTTAGTAAAACTTGATGCTGTAGACAAAACAAAAGAAAGAAACAGCGTAGTAATCAAACTTAGACCAGTAGCAGCTAAAAAATATCTTGTAAATGGTGAAAACTTACTACAAGCTAAATCAATTGCCGATTGGGCAGGATTAACAGACTTAAGTGACAATAACAAAATTACAACTCAAGACTTTATCTTCAATTATGCTAAACCAGATGCTAATGTTGAATTAAACATTGAAAAACAATCACCAGAACAATACCTTGTTACATTAGATGCTTTATTTGTTGATGAAAATGCAACAGTATTAGCTGATCTTGCAGCTCGCAACATTGATTACAAAATAGAATTACTTGACCCAGTAACTAAATTATTAGTTGTAGACGTAACAGATGAAACTAGAATCGTTAAGCTTAAAGTAGATCCAGTAAACTCAGCTGAACAATATCTCTTAGAATTAACTGAAGACTGGACTCAAATCTTAGCTGAACCTACTGCTTATCACAACAAGTACTACAGAATAACATTAGGAAAAGCTTATGATATTTATGGTAACGTAGCTTCCGGAGAATTAAATGCACCAGCAGCTGAAGCTCAACCAATCTTTGCAGAAGTACAAGTTCCTGAAGACACAATTTCACCTAAGGTTGCTACTGTAGATGGTAAAAAAGCAGTCATTATTGACACAGTAGATAATCCTGGATATGCAATAATCACCATGAACGAACCTGTTCAATTATTCGATGCTAACGACGACTATGTATTACCAGGAATAACTCCAAGTCTAGAACAAGAAAACGGAAACGGTGTTCCTGTACCAACATTCGAATATGTAAAACTTTCACAATCTGAAGGCGACCTCTACTCAGCAGGTACTAAAATTGCTGGACAAATTGATGCAAATGCAATGCCTGTTGACGAGTATGACTTAATTGTTAAAGTAGAACCAACTAAAGTTTTAGAGCCTGGCGATTGGAAACTAGTAGTAAGACAAATTTCAGATGATGTTGGCAACACCATGTCAACAGAAGAATTCCCATTCACTATTGAAGGTATTGGTGACAACATTGTAGATCCATATATAATCTGGGCATACGCTGACGACGACAAAGTAAATGAAGACGGAACAATAAATGACTATGTCTACATTCTTTACAGCAGACAAATGACAATTGATGTCTTAAGAGCTGCTAACTATGACATTAACGGTAAACAAGTAGAACAAGATGCTGACATTACTTCAGAAGCTGTAGTACTTTACAGACAAAACAGCAACATCAACAATGCAAACTACAACAAATTCTACAATGCTGACAATATGCCAATGTGGAGAGGCCAACTTGTAACTATCCAGCTTCCTGCTGACTTTATAATCAGTGGAGACGACCTTGATGGTGACATTAACGGCTTATACAGTAAGAACGTTCTTACAATTCCAAAATTCAAAGCTGTTGACGACGGTATAGATGAAACAGTAGAAGAATTACTCTTCACAAACAACGAAGGCAGCAACCAATACGAATTAACCTTTGACAAAGGCTATGGATTAATTGGTTATGGTGTTAAATTACCAGCTATCGAATTTGCAGGCAGCATGTTATATGCAACTGCAGAAGCACATTTCACTAACGAGCCAATAGTAGTACCTGGCGACGGCGAAACAACTGTAAATTACAGTATTAGTAAACCAGGTTTCTTATTCGTACTTAATGTTGCAGCTAATAACGACCTACCAAATGCTCTATATGCAGCATTTGATGCAAATGACAACCAACTTAGCGACAAAGTAGCCTTAGGTCAAGATGCTCCTTTAGCTCCAACAGTAACTGAAAATGGTAAAATCATCGTTAAAATTTTTGACGGAGCAAATGTTATTGCCACTAATGAAGTAACAGTCAGTACTGGTGCAGAAGGCAGCTTTGGCGTTACAATTCCTGAGCCACCTGTAGTAGATATTAAAGTTACTTTTACAAAGCCCGGTTTCTTATATGTAGCTAATGTAATAGTTGACGGTCTTGATAATGCAGCAACATATGCAGTATACGATGCTCAAGATAACCAATTAAGTGACGTTAAAAACTTAGGCGAGGATGCTCCTGTAGCCCCAACAGTTCAAGAAGGTGACGAAGTTACAATCAAGATTTTTGATGCTAATGGTAATGTATTAGACGAATATGTTGGAAACGTTGCTCTATAACTAATTCATATTCCGGTAGCAACAAGCCTTTTAAGGCTGTTGTTACCGGGATATAACAAACATATCAAGTGACCAAAATTGATAATTTAGGAGCTGATAACATGCGGAAAATATTATCAGCCTTGGTAATGACAATAGTATTTACAATGCTATTTGCAACTACCGCTTTTGCTGCTCTTCCTAAAGGAACAATTGTAATGGGAGGTAAAGCATTCAGTTTAAATTATGCAGCACAGCAACAAAATTATAATGAAATTCTACAAGCTTTCCAACAAGCAGGCTTTAAGTTATACTACAAAAACTTTAACGGGAATTGGGAAGATTCTATGGGCAAGAATGTTTCGGCAAACTCCATACCTCAAGTTACCTATTTAGATTTAGGCAAAGATCCTGTTGACTACAGTGCTGGCGATGGAGATGTGGTATCTAGTCAAAGGGCAACAGTTAATTGTAATTTATCAATGCCCGGATTCCTATATGTCGCAAACATAACTGTTTCCGATGATGAAAATGCTGCAAGCTACTGTATATATGATACAAACAGTCAAATGCTTGGCGATATGACTTCAATTGGTGAAGATTGTTCTTTAGCTCCAGTCGTAAGTGGTGGATCAACACTGGTTGTAAAAATTTTTGATATTAATGGACAAGAGTTGGGGCAAGGGCAAATAACAGCAGCCCTAGGTTCCGGTTCATTTCAATATGAAATTTCTGG
>DUNV01000152.1 GCA_012839215.1 Bacillota bacterium | reverse complement strand
TAGCGATCACCGCATCTATAGGGAAGATAAAGGAGGTGGTTTTTTCCCGGGCGCGAGGGCGGAAAGACCTGATCGATCATAAATCCCTCGGCGCTAAAGACCGTCGCCTTTTCTCCCTCCAGCAAAAACTGTATGCCCTGAACAGAGGAAAACTGGGATAGAGTCATTACCAGGGAATCAAGCAGCCCCCCCACCTGGCTGGTACCACCCAGCTTGTTCAAGCTCGCCGGGAGATCCACATAGGCGAGCCCGTCCTTTTCCATGACGCCGATTTGTACATCCTTGGGGATAGTGCGGGAAAGGCCGCTGTAACTCCGAGGGCCTTTGATCAGCTCATTGATAGCCGCCTGGGGGGCCTGGGGAGAAACCTTGACACTGCGATTTATCGGAATAAAATTCAGGCCCCCCTCGCCGAAGAAGAAAAGGGTTAAAAAGGTTTTCCCTGCTTGTTTCTCAAAGGCCACCGGCTGATAGATCGTTTTGGCCTGTTCTCCTTCCTCTGTGAAACCATTATATTTTATCGGGTCCCCCTGGGCAAAAGTTTCCAAAATAAAAATATTGCCATCGCCTCCGGCCAAAACCAAAATATTACCATCACCGGAAAGAGCATTATTTTCAATACGGTTGGCCATTTCAATTTCCTGTAAAATATGACCATAATTATTGAGAATGATTATTTTGCTGACATCCTCGCTGTATTCCTGCCAAGAGGTGGCCACAATCCTTTCGCCGGAGGCGGAAAAATCCAGCAGGGCACCGCTGGGAATTCTCCTTTCCCAGAGAAACATGCCATCGTTGCCAAAAGCCCAGAGATTGTTATTTCTTACAGCAATGGCATTGTAGGCTAAAAGGTAACGCCCCCCCGCTGTCAGGCCAAGCCAGCTGATTTCCTGCTCGCTACCTGGCTGAAAAGACCAGGCCAGGCGGGGGCACCCGTCCATTTCCAGACAGTAGTACTGTAATTCATCCCCATCATAAAGTGCCAAAAAGTTCCCCTCAATGGAAACTGCAGCCAATTGGGTTTCCTTTTCCCACAGTAGTTCGCCACCCCGGACCACCTTAAAAATTCCGCCATCGGAGCCGTTCTCCTCGAGGTAACATATTTCTTTTCCGGCTGCGGGGTAAAGATCCCTTAGCGGGCCTGTTTCCATTTCCCAAAGGAGGGAGCCCCAGCGGTTGAGGCAACAGAGGGTATCCCTCTCTTCCTCCGAAACACTGAGTACCATCTCATCCGCCCTCTTATTAAAGATTAGATGTTCGATTTTCCCCGGAAAAGAAGTCTCCCAAAGAACATGCCCGGCATCGCTGAGGAAATATACCTTGCCCTGATCTGTTCCCACTCCGACAAAGCGGCCATCCTCCGTCAGCGCGGCACAAATAGGCAAACCTTCGGTAGTTATTTCCCAGCAGAGGTTTCCCTGATCATCCAGGTAGCTGATCGTCCTGCATTCAGAACTAAAAAGAATGTTGGCCCCGTTGTGGGAAACAGATAGGGTAAAAACTTTCATCTCCGGATTCAGTACAGAAAACCGCCCCCGCAAAAAGGGTTCCCCCAGCAAGGTCTCCTTGCCCGTAACCAAAGGTTCCACCGGCTCTTCACCGGACAATGCCGCCTGGTTTGGGCTGCAAGATGGCACGCTGAAAAAACAAACCAGGGAAATAAATAGTGGTAATATATGTTTTATGCAAACCCCCATCGCCTTCATTACTCTCATGCTTGTCCTCCCTATAAAATCAGGCAAATTCCCTCATTTTTCATCCTATTGTAAAGGACAGGTATTACAAACATGTTATCAAACCCTTAAGTTTACATAATAGTTTATTTTGGCAACTTGGCATAGAAAGGTTATTAGGGCTGGATGGCGGGATCAATAGGCAAAGTAAAGGAAAAAGAACTGCCCTTGCCCTCCTGGCTCTTTACACTAATTTTTCCGCCATAATATTCCACAATTTCCTGGCAGATGGCCAGACCCAATCCCGTGCCACCCAAATAATTGGAACGGGCCCTGTCAACCCGGTAAAAACGTTCAAATATCAGGGCCAGGCTTTCTTCCGGGATACCACATCCTGTATCCTCCACAGTTACCACTACCTCCCCATTGTCCGCCTCGGCACTAAGCTTGACCCACCCTCCCGGGGGGGTAAACTTAATGGAGTTGTCCAAAAGGTTAAGAAGCACCCGCTTCAAAGCCTCGGGGGAAATATTAAGGAAGGGAAGATCCCCGGGAAAATGGGTAAAAAACTGCTGTTCCTTCCTTTCCAGCCGGGGGCGTGTCGCAGAGGCAATCTCCTCCAGGAGCTGCCCCAGAGGGATAATTTCCCGTTTGTCGGCCACTTCCTGACGCCTGGTGAGGTCGAGGAGATCTTCGACCAAATAGATCAGGCGCTGTGTTTCCTGGTTGATATCCTGTAAAAATTCCTTTTGTTCTTCAGGGCTCATCTCATAATTTTGCAGCGATTCGAGGCAGACATGGATGGAGGCCAGGGGCGTGCGCAAATCGTGAGAAACATCGGCGACAAAACGCGTCAGGCGCAGATTCATATCCTTAACACGCGCCGCCATAATATTGAACTGCTTGGCCAGGCGCCCGATTTCGTCTCTGGAAGAGACAGCTATTTTTTGATCGAGGTTCCCCTCGGCCATCTGTTGTGCGGCAATAGTCAGCTCCTTAATAGGGCCGGTCAAGTGACGGGCAAAAATCACGACCAGCATGCCCGCTAATAGCATAGCGGCGATAGTGGAGAAGAAAAGGAAACTGCGCACCGCGGCCAGCGTTTCATGAACATGCTCCAGCGATGCGGAAAGGAAAACCGCACCCTTTTGAAGACCATCCCTCTCCACGGGAATAGCCATCTGCAGCACCCACTGTGAGGACAGGGTGCTGTATTGGATGTTGCGGCCAACTTTCCCTTCCAGGGCCTCAGTGACCTCGGGGCGTTCCAGGCGGTTTCCCAGATACCCTCCCACGCGCAGGGAATCCCCAAGAACGGTATATTGGGGATCAACGATAATTACCCGGGCATCGATCTGCCGGCTGAAATTTTCCGCCACGCTACTGAGCAGCACAGAATCTGCCCCATCCCGAAGATAGGTAAAAATAAACTGGGCAGCCAGCTTACCGGTCCGTTCAAGGTTTTCCTCTTCAGAATTCAGGTAATACTGCTCCAGCATATTTAAAAGAATGAGGCCCGTTACCAGCATAACGGCAACGATAACCAGTAGATAAGTGATTGTCATCCTGAAGCGAATGCTTCTCCACATCTTTTTGCCTTTTTAGACCTCCCTGAATTTATACCCTGTTCCCCAAACAGTCAAAATGTAGTAGGGCTCTGCAGGAAATTCCTCAATTTTTTCACGTAGGTGGCGGATGTGAACATCCACAGTTCTGGCATCACCGCAGTATTCATAGCCCCAAATCTCCTGCAATAGCAAGTCCCGGGAAAACACCCTGCCTGGATTCGATCCCAAAAAGCTCAGCAGGGCATACTCCTTGGAGGTAAGTGATACTTCGCCTCCCCTGACGTTGACCCTGTGCTTGATTAGGTCTATCTCTATGTCACCGATCCTCACCACTTTATTCCCCGAAAAGCTATGCCCGGTGGTACGCCGTAGGATGGCCCGGATACGTGAAAGAAGTTCCCGTGTATTGAAAGGCTTGGTCATATAATCATCGGCGCCCAGTTCCAGGCCAAGAATTTTGTCGATATCCTCATCCCTGGCCGTCAGCATGATAATGGGAACCTGGGAATCCCGGCGAATCGCCCGGCATACCTCAAACCCGTCAATTTTGGGAAGCATGAGATCGAGTATGATCAGCTGCGGCCTGTCCCGCTTGGCCGCCTTTAGTGCCTCTTCCCCATCATAGGCAACAGATACCAAAAAGCCTTCCTTTTCCAGGCTGAATTTTAAGGCCTTGGCCAGCGTTTTTTCATCCTCCACCAACAGAATTTTTTCATTCACCTGTCCTTTCCCCCTTCGGGAAAAAGATCCCTGTATTTTTCCATTATCTTCTGCATATCTTCCCAAACAGGCCTTTTTTTGCGCGGGTCCCGCAGCAGTGCCGCCGGATGAAAAGTGGGCATGACGTGGCGCCCATCAATTTGCAGCCACCTTCCCCGCTGTGCCGTAATAGAAAAGGCCGGTTCGATCAATGCCTTGGAAGCCACGGCCCCAAGACAAACAAGAATTGGTGCATCGATGATTTCTATCTGCCTTTTTAACAGCGGTAAACAAGCATCAATCTCTTTTTTTTGGGGCGTGCGGTTCCCTCGCGGCCGGCATTTAACCACATTGGCAATATAGATCTCTTCCCTTTTCAGGTTGCAGGCGGCCAAAATGCGATCGAGCAACAAGCCGGCTGCCCCGACGAAAGGTCGCCCGATGCGATCCTCTTCCGCCCCGGGCCCTTCACCAATAAAGATAATCCGTGCATAGGGCGAACCCTCACCGAAGATAACATTTTGCGCACCTTCCCGCAGGGAGCAGCGCTGGCATTCCAGGCACTTTTCCCCGAGCTCCCCAAGTTCTTCGGCCGGGCCCTTTTTTTCATGGTTCAGGTCCGGGGCCGGGGCCGGGGCCGGGTGCGGGTGCGGGTCCTGCTCCTGCTCCTGCTCCTGGTCCTGCTCTTGATCCAGCTCCTGATCCTGATCCTGCCCCTGGAGATATCTAAAAAGATCAACCTGTTTTTCCATTAGATCCACCACCAGAAAATTGCATTTCCCTAAACCCGCGCCGCCCTTTTTATTTTGTCCCCCGCATATCCTGCCATCTTTCCCTGGACATGCGGATGATCCCGGCATCATTAATACTTTTATCATTAATAACCCTGGTAAAAAAAAGAATTGCTTCCCTATCGTTCCCCAAGCGCCTGCTTAAATCCCCCATCAGATAGAGCATGCGGCCAATATTCTGCACATCGGTATCTCTTTCGTAGGCTTCCTTATAATAATTCAGCGCCTCGGCCAAATATTTTTTCTCCGGTTCACCATCACCGGAAAAACGGTAAAGCCAGGCTGTATGCAGGGTCAGTCCAGCCAACAAAATATTTTTAGCCCTTTGCAGCAGGGCACAATCGATGGCACGCCTATAGGACAAAATTGCCAGATCGATGGAACGCTTGCCGGTAAAATCGATGTTAAATTTAAATATTTTATTTTTTAATTCTTCTTTGGTTTTTTCCCCCGGTTCTGTAAAACCTTCGGTAAAACCATAGCCGCAAACAGGGCAAATGTTCACATTATAATAGAGAGGGTTTTCCTTTTTATAATAGGTACAAAAATCAGTATCCACCTTGGAAACAACATATTTGCTTCTGCGCACCTTGGGGCTTTTAAAATCATGGCCACAAGCCAGACACGTAAAACTTTTCAAAAAAAGATCTTCCATGATCGTCTCCCACTTCTTGCATGATAAGTTGCTGCATAATATTTTTCTACCTGGTCTGCCTTTTGCAGGCCACCATTGATATTTATTCTTCACGCAGCAGGGTTTTCCTCTATATTTTAGAAATCCACAGAAGAAACCACCGACTATTAAAAAGCCTGGCGAACAAGTCCGTCAGGCTTTTATTAGAGACAGGGTGATACACCAAACATTTTATTCTTTTGTTTTACAATGGGGGTTAAATTCCCCGATCCTGCATCTTTTCCTCTTCGCTCAACAGATTGATATCGAGGCCGGACATGGCCTCACCAAGTCCCCTGGAAACCCTGGCCACGAGGTCGGCATCATCAAAGTGAAGGGCAGCTTCTACGATAGCCACCGCTCTTTTCTGGGGATCCGATGATTTAAAGATACCTGAGCCGACAAAAATTCCATCGGAGCCTAGCTGCATCATCAGGGCAGCATCCGCCGGTGTGGCGATCCCCCCGGCGGCCAGGTTGGCGACGGGAAGCTTGCCCAATTTCTTTACCTCAAGTAAGAGATCATAGGGGGCACCCCATTTTCTGGCCAGGGACATCAACATTTCTTCCGGAATATCCCTCACATGCAAAATCTGCCCGGTGATCCTGCGCATATGGCGAACCGCCTCCACGACATTGCCCGTGCCCGGTTCCCCCTTGGTGCGAATCATCGCCGCCCCTTCCCCCAGGCGGCGAAGTGCCTCTCCAAGATCCCTCGCCCCACAAACGAAGGGCGTTTTGAATGCTTTTTTATCAATATGATAGTATTCATCGGCCGGGGTCAGCACCTCACTCTCATCAATATAATCAACCCCTAGGGCTTCGAGAACCTGCGCTTCGGCAAAGTGCCCGATACGGCATTTGGCCATCACGGGGATGGTCACAGCCTCCATAATGGCAGTTATTCTTTCCGGGTCCGCCATGCGGGCCACTCCTCCGTCGCGGCGGATATCCGCCGGCACCCTTTCCAGGGCCATAACAGCTACAGCACCGGCTGCTTCGGCAATCCTGGCCTCTTCCGGGTGGGTAACATCCATAATTACCCCACCCTTTTGCATTTTTGCTAGGTTCTTTTTTAGTCTAGAGGTGCCTTCCTTTGACACTTTCCTCATCCTCCCACTTTAAAGCTTATAAAACAGCAAATATTTCAGGTTCATTACTAAAAAAGCCGGCCCTGTTGGCATTAAATCGCTAAATATTTCACTCTTCCGTAAAATATCCAACCTTTCTATGTGGTATTATCTCACAAAAAAAATTTACTTTCAATCATTGATCAGGGAAAACAAAATTTTATGCGCCCAGGTCCGGTCTGACAATTACCGCCAGAAATTAGTCAAGGCCTTTCCAGCGGCGGGAATGTTCCAGCGCAATGCGGATGAGTTCATCAATCAGCCGGGAATAGGGGAGCCCGCTCGCCTCCCAGAGTTTGGGGTACATGCTGATGTTGGTAAAACCCGGCAAGGTATTGATCTCATTAACAATAATTTTTTCCTCTTTTGGCTGGTAAAAGAAATCGACGCGGCCCAGACCACGACACCCGACGGCAAGAAAGGCCTCTACAGCTACGGCCTGAAAAGCCTCAGTAATCTCCTTGTCCAGCGGGGCCGGAATGAGAAGCCGGGAGCGGTTATCAAGATATTTAGCCTCATAATCATAGAAATCATTGCTGGGAATAATTTCACCGGGGAGGGAGGCAAGCGGTTTTTCACTGCCCAAAACGCTGCATTCGATTTCCCTGCCCGGAACATAGGCTTCCACGATAACCTTGAGATCAAAACGCAAGGCCTCGGCGATACCTTCCAGCAGCGTTTCCCTTTGAAAACTTTTGCTAATTCCCACGCTGGAACCCATGTTGGCAGGCTTAATGAAACAGGGATAACCCAGTCTTTCCTCGATTTCCAAAACGATTTGTTCGGCCTTTTCTTCCCACTGCCTAGCATTAAAGACCAGATAATCACCTATTTTTAGCCCCCGGTGGTGGAAGAGAATTTTCATGATTTCTTTATCCATGCTCACCGCTGAGGCCAATACCCCGGCCCCGACATAGGGGAGCCCGGCTAGCTCCAACAACCCCTGGACAGTACCATCCTCACCATAGGGTCCATGAAGGACAGGGAAAACAACGTCCAAGGGATGAAAGCCCTGTGCCGGTACCACCCTCCCTGCCTTTCCCTCATCCAGCAGCAAAAACCCTGGCGAGGAAGGATCGGTCACTATCGTTGCAAAAGAACAATCGCCGGGAATATCCCTGTTTTGCAACGATCCGAGGGGATCGCCCCCCGCCAGCCAATGCCCCTCCCTGCTGATGCCGATAGGGATAACGTTATATTTTTCCCTATCCATGGCCGCCATGACAGACGCTGCCGACTCTAGGGAAACATCGTGTTCCCCGGAGCGCCCCCCAAAGAGTACGCCCACATTTAATTTTTCCGGCAAGATTACCAGCCCCTTTGCTAACTTTTTCCGCAACTTCTATAATTCTTATGTCAGGCATCCAAAAAGTGTTCTGTATCACAGAAAAAACCTGGGATATCAAGAAGCTCCCCGGCATTCTCGGGGAGCCTCTCTACCTACTTGTCTTTTTCCTCTTTGTCCGCCTTGGCGGCGGCGATGATTTTGTCGCTTTCCTGGAAGGGTACTTCCTCATAATGGGAAAATTTCATCTTGAAAACCCCTCTTCCCTGGGTCATGGAGCGCAGGTCAATGGCATAGGTGAACATCTCGGCAAGGGGTGCCTGCACTTTGATCGTTTGCATCCCCTCTCCGGGGACCATGCCTTGGATACGCCCCCTTCGACTGTTCATATCACCCATGATATCGCCCATATAATTTTCCGGAATAGCAATTTCTACGTCCATAATCGGTTCTAAAAGAATGGGATCGGCACTTTCCATGGCGCCGCGGAAAGCCATTGCTGCGGCTATTTTAAAAGCCATTTCCGAGGAGTCCACTGTGTGGAAGGAACCATCGTACAGGGCCACCCTGACATCCACCACGGGATAACCGGCCAGGATACCTTCTTCCATGGCCTCGACGATCCCTTTTTCCACGGCGGGAATATATTGGCGGGGGACAACACCACCAACAATTTTATCTTCGAAAACAAAACCCTCACCCCGGGGTATGGAACCCAGTTCCAGGAATACATGACCATACTGCCCGCGGCCACCGCTTTGTTTCTTATATTTGCCCTCCTTTTTGGAGGTACCACGGATAGTTTCCTTATAGGGAACCTTGGGAGTGTTCAGGTTTACCTCCACACCATACCTTTGTGCCAGGCGTTCGACGACCACATCGAGGTGTGTGTCACCCATGCCGGAGATGATGATCTGCTTTGTTTCCGTATTGCGCTCCACGCGGAAGGTTGGATCCTCCTCCAGAAAACGGGCCAGGCCCACGCCAACTTTGTCCTCATCCCCTTTGGACTTTGGTTCTATGGCATAGGAGATGACGGGCTCGGGGAAATCCAATGGTGGGAAAATAATAGGCGATGCCTTGTCGCAAAGGGTATCTCCGGTCGTCGTAACAGCCAGCTTGACGAGGGTGCCAATATCACCCGGGCAAATTTCCGGCGTCTGAATCTGGGTTTTCCCTCGCATGAAAAAGACGTTGCCCAAACGCTCAACCTTTTCCTTGCCTGTATTATAAATCTGCGAATCTGCCTTGAGCGTGCCGGAGTAGACCCGCACATAGTTGACCCGGCCCACGTAGGGATCGGCCAGCGTTTTAAAAACGAGAGCAGATAATGGTTCATCACCTGAGGCTGTGCGGATGATGCTCTCATCCTCCCCGGGAACCCTACCGGAAATCCCGGGGCGATCCATTGGGGAGGGCAGGGCACTGGCAATTAGATCGAGGAGGGGCTGCATCCCTAAATTTTTTGTGGCTGAACCGCAAAGTACAGGAACAATTTTCCCTTCAAGGGTACCAATGCGCAGTGCTTTGCGAATTTCCTCCTCCTCCAATTCTTCCTCCTCAAGGTATTTTTCCATCAGGTTATCATCGGCCTCGGCAGCGGCTTCGACAACTTTTTCCCGCAGTTCCTCCGCTTTTCCCTGGAGATCAGACGGTATTTCTTCCTCACGAACTTTGAGGCCGGACTCATCTTCATAAAGAAGGGCCTTCATCTTGACGAGATCGACGATCCCCCGGAAAGATTCTTCTTTGCCGATGGGATATTGCAGCGGGAAAACCTTGACCCCAAAGTGGTTGCGCAGCTGTTCCAATGTTCCCTCAAAATTAGCATTTTCCCTGTTTAATTTGTTTATGAAGACTAGGCGGGGCAACTGAAATTCATCGGCACATTTCCATACTTTTTCTGTCCCCACCTCCACACCGGAAACACCGCAAACAACGACGACAGCACTATCTGCAACGCGCAGGGCTGCCTGGACATCAGCAAAAAAATCGAAAAAACCGGGGGTATCCAATAGGTTAATTTTTACATTTTCCCATTCAAGTGGGGCCAGGGCTGTTCCAATAGTCACCTGTCTTTTGATTTCATCGGACTCGAAATCGGTAACGGTGTTTCCTGCCTCAACCTTTCCCAGCCTGTTGATCGCCCCAGAGGTAAAAAGGAGCGCCTCCGCCAGGGAGGTTTTTCCCGCACCACCATGCGAGATCAGGGCCACGTTGCGAATCTGCTCTGTTTTGTAACTTTTCAAATTGCTTTTTACCCGGTCCATATCAGGAGTATTTATGAACCCTTCACTGCCTGGAGCCGGGCATACCTCCTCTCTTCGTTCGCGTCACTACTTGGTTTTGCTGCGGTATCACCGTTTTTACAAAATTTATAAGTCCCCCGGCAGCCATAATTTCCTGCATAAAAGGGGGGAAAGGAACTGACAAAAATTTTTGTTTGCCGGCTGATGCCGTGATCTCCCCTTTGGCCAAATCGATCTCCACCTGATCGTCCTCACGCAAGGCAGCCGATGCCGCGGGGGACTCTAGAATAGGCAGTCCAATGTTAATAGCATTACGATAGAAAATGCGGGCAAAGTTTTCGGCAACGATACAGGCTACACCGGCGGCCTTCAATGCCAGGGGGGCATGCTCACGGGAACTGCCGCAGCCAAAATTTTTACCGGCAACGATAATATCCCCGGGGGATACCTTCTGGGGAAACTCTGGATCAGCATCTTCCATGCAGTGCTTGGCCAGTTCAGCCGGATCAGAAGTGTTCAAGTAGCGGGCGGGGATAATCGCGTCTGTATCAATATCATCCCCAAAAGTCCATACTTTTCCCCTTAAGAGGCTCATTTAATCAACCTCCTTTATTTCTTGCGGAGAGCAAATATGTCCGGCTACTGCCGATGCCGCGGCCACGGCGGGCCCGGCAAGATAAACCCGGCTCTCGGTGTGGCCCATCCTGCCTACAAAATTGCGGTTCGTCGTTGCCAGGGCTACCTCGCCAGAGGCCAAAATGCCCATATGCCCTCCCAGGCATGGACCACAAGTGGGAGTACTTACTGCGGCCTCCGCGTTGGCAAAAGTTTCCAGCAACCCTTCCTTCAAGGCCTGCAGGTAGATAGCCTGGGTTGCGGGGATGATAATAAGCCGCACATGGGGATGAACCTTTTTCCCCTTGAGGAGACGCGCTGCCATCCGCAAATCATCAATTCTGCCGTTGGTACAGGAGCCGATCACGACCTGATCGAGCCGCGTCCCGGCAACCTCGGAAACAGGGCGGGCATTGGCCGGGCTGGAGGGAAGTGCGACCTGGGGCTCCAGATTGCTTACATCCCAAACATGTTCCTCTAAAACAGCGGCATCTGCGTCACCCAAAACAACTTCATAGGGCCGCCGGGCACGCCCCTGCAGATATTTTTCGGTTATTTTATCAGGCGCTATCAATCCGGCTTTGGCCCCGGCTTCGATGGCCATATTGGAGATAGTGAGGCGGCCATCCATAGGTAACCCATCGATGACCGGCCCGGAAAATTCCAACGCCGCGTAGCGGGCCCCATCAACCCCGAGACGCCCAATGGCAAACAGGATGAGGTCCTTCCCGCCAATCCAAGGGCTGGGGCGCCCCTCAAAGATAAGGCGAATGGTGGGGGGAACCTTGAACCATAGTTCACCCGTAGCCATGACGGCGGCAAGATCGGTACTGCCGACGCCCGTGGCAAAGGCACCCAGGGCACCGTAGGTGCAGGTATGTGAATCCGCCCCAATAATTACCTCCCCGGGCAGGGCCAGACCAAGCTCAGGAAGAAGGGCATGTTCAATGCCCATGCGTCCAATCTCGTAAAAATGCACAATTCCTTGTTCATGGGCAAAGCGCCGCATTTCTCCGACCTGTTCGGCCGACTGGATATCCTTGTTTGGGGTAAAATGATCCGGGATAAGGGCGATTCGCTCCCGATCAAAAACCTTGTCTATGCCAATTTTTCTAAACTCCCTGATCGCCACGGGAGCGGTAATATCATTTCCCAGGGCCATATCAATGCGGGCACTGATTAAATCGCCAGGAGAAAGATGCTCTTTACCGGCGGCCCTGGCCAAAATTTTTTCCGCCATCGTTTGCCCCATGCAGTAGGCCTCCTTTACAATAAAAATCGCAGATCAAGACCATAAATTAATAATAATTTTACAACAGGCGACCAGACAACAGTGTTCGTCGCTTAGACTTAATTTTACTATAAATAAATGCCCTTGTATAGATTTCTAAGGCTAGTTTCTAGTTTCGCGGATGAGTTTGTTGCCCCGAAAGAGGGCGACCTTACCGGTACTGGCGATCTCTTTGATGCCAAACTCCTGCATCATCAGCAAAAAGGCTTCGAGTTTCTCATTATTCCCGGTAACCTCAACGATCATGGAATCGGGGGAAAGATCGATAATGCGTGCCCGGAAAGTTCTTGCCATCTGCTGAATATCGCCTCTCTTGTCAGGTTCCGCCTTTACCTTGACAAGCAACAGTTCCCGCCCAACAGATGGTTCGTCGGTCAAATCGCTGATTTTCAGCACATTAATCTGCTTGTTAAGCTGCTTGACGATCTGTTCCACTGTAAGGGGATCGGCATCGACTGTTACCGTCATGCGGGAGATGCCCGGCTCCATCGTTCTTCCCACAGCAATATTTTGGATATTATAACCGCGGCGGCTAAACAGCCCTGAGACCCTGGTCAGCACACCGGGGCGATCCTCCACCAGGATGGCCAAAACCCTTTTTCCCATTATTCCTCACCCCCGATCATATCAACAATGGAGGTATTTGGGGCAACCATGGGCAAGACATTCTCTTCCGGGTCGACATGAAAATCCATGAGGACGGGGCCGGGGGACTGGAAGGCCTCTTCAATGACCGGGCCCACTTCCTCTATTGCCGTGGCACGAAGTCCCCTCGCCCCGTAAGCCTCCGCCAGGCGCACAAAATCCGGGCTTCCATCCATGGATGTATGTGAATAACGCCCCTCGTAAAACATCTTCTGCCACTGCCTGACCATCCCTAAATATTGGTTATTGATAATGGCCACCTTGACCGGAAGCTGGTAATGAACCACCGTAGCAAGTTCCTGCGAATTCATCTGAAAACTTCCATCCCCGGCAATACAAACAACGAGCCTATCGGGAAAAGCCACCTGCGCCCCAATAGCTGCCGGAAAACCGTAGCCCATCGTTCCCAACCCGCCCGAGCTGAGCAGTGTCCGGGGTTTGTTAAACTGAAAATATTGCGCTGTCCACATTTGGTGTTGACCGACATCAGTAGCCACGATGGCCTCACCACCGGAAAGGCGGTTTAACTCCTCGATGACAAATTGTGGTTTGAGATGGCCCTCCTGTTTATAGCGCAGGGGACGTTCGGCTTTCCATGCCTTTACTTTTGCGCACCACTTTTCTGTTTCGCCCTTTTTAAAACGCCTCAGCATTTCCCTGAGAACCATGCGCACGTCGCCCACAATGGGAATATGCACAGCAATATTTTTACCTATTTCCGCCGGGTCAATATCGATATGAATGATACAGGCATCCGGGGCAAAATGTTCAATTTTCCCTGTAACCCGATCATCGAAACGGGCTCCAATAGTCAGCAAAAGATCAGACTCATTAATGGCATGGTTGGCGGCATAGGTGCCATGCATCCCCGGCATACCCAGAAAGAGTTCATAATCGTAGGGAATGCTCCCCATGCCGGTTAATGTTGTCGTTACGGGAATGGCACCGTTTTGTGACAGCTCCAGAAGTTCCAGGTGTGCTCCCGAGCTGACCACCCCCCCACCTGCATAGATAAGTGGTTTTTTTGCCTTTCTCAATCGGGCCAGGGCCTTGGCAATCTGCCCCTGGTGGCCTTCATAAGTAGGCCGATAACCATAAATTTCTGCACGGCTGGGGTAGTGAAATTCCCCCTCCTCGGCCTGAAGATCCTTGGGCAGGTCGATTAGAACGGGGCCCTGGCGGCCTGTCGTGGCAATAGTAAAAGCCTCCTTAAAAATATGGGGAAGTTCCTCAATTCTTTTCACCAAATAATTGTGCTTGGTAATAGGCAGGGTAATGCCCGTAATATCGGCCTCCTGAAAAGCATCGGTACCAATAAAAGGCCTGGCAACCTGACCGGTAATAATGATAAGCGGAATAGAATCCATATATGCCGTGGCAATGCCTGTGACCAGGTTTGTTGCCCCGGGGCCGGATGTGGCAAAAACAACCCCGGGTCTTCCGGAGGCCCTGGCATACCCATCGGCGGCATGAACGGCACCCTGTTCATGGCGGCTGAGAATATGCCTAAGCCCTTTTTTATAGATCTCATCGTAAAGAGTCAAAACTGCCCCGCCGGGAAAACCGAAAACCACATCGACATTTTCCGCCTCCAGGCAGGCCAAAACCATCTCGGCTCCAGTGAGTTTCATAAGTCTATTTCCTCCCTTAGGCCGGCCCCTTCAGTGTTGCTCCCATCACCGCGGAAGTAACGAGCCCGGCATAACGCCCCAGGTAACCTTTTTTAACCTTTGGCTCGGGCAATTTTAGAGCATCCTGACGTTTTTTCCATTCCTGCGGTGAAATGTTGAGTTCCAATCGCTTGCCGGCGATATCCACTTCGATAGTATCCCCTTCGTGCACGAGAGCAATGGGGCCCCTGTCCATAGCCTCCGGGGAAATGTGCCCGATGGAGGCACCCCTCGTCGCCCCGGAAAAACGGCCGTCGGTGATCAAGGCGACATCCTTGTCCAGGCCCATTCCAGCCACGGCTGCCGTGGGGGCGAGCATTTCCCGCATGCCTGGGCCGCCCTTTGGTCCTTCAAAACGGATGACGATAACATCGCCGGGGTGGATTTCTCCGGCCAGTATGGCCTCCACTGCAGCCTCTTCCTCATCAAAAACACGGGCCCTCAATGATCGTTTGAGCATTTCGGGTGCT
>DUNV01000151.1 GCA_012839215.1 Bacillota bacterium | reverse complement strand
GCATACCATGGGCAAGGAAACGCGCGACGAGCTAAAAGTCATCCCTGCAAAAGCAATAATAACACGCCATGTGCGGTACACCTATTCCTGCCGGAACTGCGAAAAAACTTCTGATCACGTGCCCATTATCAAAGCAGAAATGCCGAGGCCTGTCATCAAAGGCAGCTTTGCCGCACCGGAAACAATCGCCCATATCGCCTCCCAAAAATTTATGATGGCCCTGCCACTCTACCGCCAGGAACAGCAGTGGAAAGAAAATGGGATCCTGCTTTCCAGGCAGACCATGTCCAACTGGCTAATCAAAGCATCCGAACAATGGCTGGAGCCAATCTATCATGAAATGAAACAAAAGCTATGTGGCCACGATGTATTGCATGCTGACGAGACAGTCCTGCAGGTACTGAAAGAACCAGGTAAAAAGGCACAATCGAAAAGCTACATGTGGCTTTACCGGACCAGCGGTGAGGCCAGGCACCAGATAGTGCTTTATGACTACCAACCTGATAGAAAGCATCTGCATCCGAAGAGCTTTTTAAAGGATTTTAAGGGGTATCTACATACTGATGGGTATAGCGGTTACCACAAACTACCTGAAGACATCATCATTGTAGGTTGCTGGGCACACCTGCGGAGAAAGTTTTTCGATGCCCTTAAAACCCTGCCCAAAGAAAAACAACCGGGCTCCAATGCCGCCAAAGGAGTTGCTTTCCTGGACAAGCTGTTTCATTTAGAGAAACAGCTTGCGCCGCTGCCCCCGGAGGATCGCCTCAGGGAACGCATAAGGCTGTCTAAACCCATAGTTAAGGAGTTCTTCGGCTGGGCTGAAAGCCTTGCCGCTCTGCCTAATACCCTTCTTGGCAAAGCAGTGCATTATGCAGGGACACAGCGCAAATATCTTGAAAGATACCTGCTTGATGGCCGCCTGGAGATCTCTAACAACCGTGCGGAACGCAGCATTAAGCCATTTGTAATTGGTAGAAAAAATTGGTTATTCGCAAACACACCCGGCGGTGCAAAAACCAGTGCTATTTACTACAGCCTGATCGTAACAGCAAGGGAAAATGGCCTAAGTCCATTTGAATATCTGACTTGGATTTTTACCAACGCCCCTAACCAGGGGAAACCGGGTTATGCAGCCGGGATCAAAGACTTACTACCTGGCAGTACAGCTTTACCCCTTAGGGTATTTTCACCGAAACCCAAAAACAATGAAACACACCCATGGGAGGAAACCTGACATGGATGCAAATAGTCCAAATGTACCTCATGATAATAATTAAACCCCAAGGTTGAAAAAGTTGGCCTACTTTTTCAACCTTTTTCAAAATAATTGTACCACCTTTGGGGTTTTTATACTATGTGCCGGTGTTCTTAACGCTTACTATGAAGGGAATTATACGGAAAATCTTCTCTGAGCATTGGGAAGACTTTGTGAGAACAGTCGGTAAGGGAAACACAAGGGGACGGTTCTTATGTGTTGTTTTTCTCCCCAACTTGGTGTAAAATTTACATCAGGGGTGAAAAAATGCCAAGGGCAGCG
>DUNV01000150.1 GCA_012839215.1 Bacillota bacterium | reverse complement strand
GCATACCATGGGCAAGGAAACGCGCGACGAGCTAAAAGTCATCCCTGCAAAAGCAATAATAACACGCCATGTGCGGTACACCTATTCCTGCCGGAACTGCGAAAAAACTTCTGATCACGTGCCCATTGTCAAAGCAGAAATGCCGAGGCCTGTCATCAAAGGCAGCTTTGTTGTGGCCCTGTGTGTAGTACCTTCCAAGATTTACTTCAAAGGTTCTTCCTTAAACGGTTGATTAACCAAAAACGGGTTTCCCCAGAAACAATTAAATCTTACCGGGACACCTTTCGAATTTACATTGAGTATTTAAATGTGGTTCATAAATGTCCACCACAAAAAATAAATTTAGAACATATTGAAGCGGAATATATACTTGGTTTTCTGGAGTATCTTGATCAAAAAAGAGGGAATCAAACAAAAACTATTAATAACCGCCTGGCGGCAATCCATGCCTTTCTTCAGTTCATATCCTTTGAAAGGCCTGAACACAGCGCCACTGTTCAAAGGAGCCTTATGATCCCTTTCCAGAAGACGGAAAAACGGCAACTGGATTTCCTGACCAAAGAAGAGGTAGATGCTTTTCTGGAAGCCTGTCCCATGAAGGAAATCCTTGGCCGTCGTGATAGAATGATGTTACTGATTCTTTACAATACCGGAATGAGGGTGTCAGAGCTTGTTTCCCTTAGATGCAGGGATATTATATTTGATGGTTCTGGAATCACCGGTTATGCTCACGTAAGGGGCAAAGGGCGAAAGGAAAGAAATATTCCTCTCTGGAAGACAACTGCATCCTATATCAAAAAACATATTAAAGAGCATGGCTTGAAGCCAGATGACAAATTGTTCATAAATCATATGGGCGATGAATTGACCCGATCAGGTGTTCGTTACCGTATTAATTGTTTAAAGGAAAGGGCGCAGAAAATTACCCCGGGATTAAAGGCTAAAAAAATCAGTCCACATACCTTTCGCCATTCTACTGCGCTTCATTTGCTTCAGTCAGGGGTTGATATTTCAACCATTGCTATTTGGCTCGGACATGAGAGCATAAATACAACCCATAAATACATGGAAGCAGATATGGAAATGAAACAGAAAATCCTGGAGAAAATAGCTGAACCATCTGTTAGCGGATACCGGTATAAACCACCTAAGGATATTTTGTCGTTTTTAGCTGCCCTATAATTATGTGCTCATCAGGAGTGCGCTAAGCGCACTCCAAAATGGGTATTCCTAGGCAGTCTTACCTGTGGTTTGAACTAGGGAGCACATAAACAAAGTAAGCACATAATAGAAAAAATTGGTTATTCGCAAACACACCTGGCGGTGCAAAAACCAGTGCTATTTACTACAGCCTGATCGTAACAGCAAGGGAAAATGGCCTGAATCCATTTGAATATCTGACTTGGATTTTTACCAACGCCCCTAACTAGGGGAAACCAGGTTATGCAGCCGGGATCAAAGACTTACTACCTGGCAGTACAACTTTACCCCTTAGGGTGTTTTCACCGAAACCCAAAAACAATGAAACATACCCATGGGAGGAAACCTGATGTAGCAGCAAATAATCCAAATGTACCCCATGATAATAATTAAACTCCAAGGTTGAAAAAGTTGGCCTACTTTTTCAACTTTTTAAATTGCCTTAATGGGATTGTACCATCTTTGAAACTACTATACTATGTGAGCGTTTGTTTGACGCTTACCTTCTTTTGCTTGACTTCGCCTTCCCTTAATGATATTATATTAGAAAAGAATTTTTGGTAATAAAGGGGAAGAGTTGCTTTTTTGTAGTTTTTTTTGGGTAAAATTTGCCGATGCAGATGTTTCCTCTCAACTGGGGGGCTAAGGGCCGATGTGGTATCTCATGAAGATTTGCAATCCCTTCTCCATGTTACCCGCCGGCATTTCAGGAGGTGAGATTTCGCATAAACTTGTCTTTTGTACCACATAATATGCGCAAGAACAATCCGTAAATGCCGGGAAGCGAGGTGACAATTTTGGTAAAAACTCTTTATGTTGGAAATATTTCCTGGGGAACCACGGAAGATGAGCTGAAAGAAACTTTTGAGCAATACGGTGAGGTTGTTGGCTGCCGCATTATTACGGAAAGGGCAACCGGCCGTTCCAGGGGATACGGGTTCGTCGAGGTAAATGATGAGGATTTTGAAAACATGATCGAGAAAATGAACGGTGCAGAGGTTGGCGGGCGTCGCCTGGTCGTCAATGAGGCAAAACCAAGAGAGTAATTAAAAAAAAAGGCAACAGTGGTTGCCTTTTTTTGTTTAAGCTGAAGGAATGTTTTCTTTTTTGTCAAATTGAAAAAGAAAGCGGTCTGCCTATGCTGTTTAATGATGAAATCCGTAAAAGATTTACTGATAAGTTGTTGGCCCATACAAAGGGTGTAGAACAGACAGCGCGTCGCTTGGCAGTTGTCTATGGGGCTGATGAGGAAAAAGCAGCGCTGGCAGCTTTATTGCATGACTATGGAAAAACGTATCCGGAAGACGATCTACTGCACATCGCCCAAACTAATAACATTGCTGATGAATTTTCGCTGCAGGAACCCGTCTTGCTCCATGCCCCGGTGGGCGCCTGGCTTTTGGAGCATGAACAGGGAATAGAGGATTGTGATATACTGAATGCAGTCAGGGTTCATACCACCGGTGCTGCCAACATGACGCTATTTTCGGGGATTATTTATATTGCAGATTATATTGAACCGGGGAGAAATTTCCCCGGGGTTGATAAAATTCGTGAATTGGCCTTTAGGGATCTGCACAGGGCTTTGCTGGGTGCAGTGGATTTAACAATCCGTTCTGTGCTGGATAAACAGGGTATTCTTCATCCCGGATCAATTGCCTTCCGTCACTGGTTAATTTCTGTATTGAGAAAGAGAGAAGGGCAGGAGTTGTCACTTTAATGAGATTGTTTGGGGTATGGGAACGGCCTGCATCGAGGAAAGCTGTAAAACAAAGAAACCGCGCCATATTTTTGATAACTTTACTTCTTTTTCTTGGCATTATCATTCTAGGGGTGCGTTTTCTTGGTTCTTTTCAAGCCCTGCAAAATACGGAACCCTGGGCCAAGGCCCTGCGGGAAAATTCACAGGATGAAGGAACAAACTATCTTTTCTACGGCCTGGAGGAAACTGAGGACGGGTTGTGCATTGAGGATATCTTCTTCATAAATACAAGGGATACAGCTGACCCGCCGCATCTGGTTTTTATCCCCGGGAATATGCTTTTGCAACGTTCTGCAGAAAGGGCAAGGACGGATGTTGATGTTTTAGGGGGCGATTCCGCGGAGGAAAATGGTTTAACCTCCTACTACACACCTGCCAATTTTCATCAGGATGGTGGTGCCAAACTACTCATCGATCAATTATCCTCCTTTCTGGGGGTTCCCATTCATCACTTTTTAGAATTTAACTATGGGGGGATCCCTGCTCTGATCGATACCAGGGGGGGCATTTCCTACCAAGGATATGTTCTGGGGGGGGAGGATTATCTTGAATATTTTTTGCGTGGGGAGGACGGCGAGGGCCAGCTTGAAAGGGCGCTGGCAAGGGCGGGCCTGCTCCATGATTTGATCGCCTCCATTGTGCCCAAAAAGGGTCTTTTATCAACTCCCCGTTTGCTCAGAAAAGTGTCTCCCTACTTGAATACTGATCTTTCCTGGAAGGAATTAAAGGGGATTTACCCTCTTTTCGGATTGCTTTCCTCTGCGGAGACGCTAGTGGTTCAGCTACCAGGGGAGCTGCGGGAGATAAATGGGGAACCATTTTTTGAACCAAATTACGAACAAATAGCCTTTTTAATGGGTAATCTTGAGAAAGATTTCATTCTTCCCCGCGATTTAATCACCGTGGAAATTTTAAATGGGTGTGGCATTCATGGGGTCGCTGCACGGATGGCGGATCTTCTTCGCCGCAGCGGTTTCCAGATTGATGATGTAAATGTTGACAATGCAGACAGTTTTGATTATGAGCGTACCTTGGTTATCTCACGCCTGGAGGATATGATTGCCGCCAAGCAGGTGGCAGAGGCGGCCGGTATTGTTGAACTCATCAAGGAGCCCGTCCAAAATTCTCCGGTTATGGTTACTATTATTATTGGAAAGGACTTTTCCTTTTAGTAAAGATAAAAGGAGGTATTTTTAATTTTAGGGACAAAAGAGTTTGCCCTGGAGGCAGTCCGTTTTTTAAATGAAAAAAAAGCGCAGGATATTGTACTTCTAGAAATGGGTAATCTAACGCTTGTTGCCGATTACTTTCTTATCTGCAGCGGTTCATCAAGAATACAAACCCAGGCGCTTTGTGTCCATCTAAAGGATAATTTGCTGGATGGCGGATACCCCTTGTTGCGACAGGAGGGTTACCAGGAGGGTAAATGGATATTGCTTGATTATGGGGCGCTGATTATACACATTTTTCTTCCTGAAGAGCGTTCCTTTTATAATTTGGAACGTCTTTGGGGAGGTGCAAAGGGGATCGATTTGGGCTGCCTGATGCCGCCCCCCGATTTGCAAAGCGAAGGAGCCTTGAAATGGAGGGGAGATCTATAAATGGAGGAGCTTAGCAAGCAGGAAAAGGATTTGAAAATTGCTGCAAGGAAAATTGCCTCGGCAAAAAAAGTGGTAGCCCTGACTGGGGCCGGAATCTCGGTTGCCAGTGGTATCATGCCTTTCCGGGGGAAAGGGGGGCTTTGGGAAAAATATGATCCAGCCGAGGTGGCTGAAATCAACCGTTTTTTAAAACACCCGGCTAAATCCTGGATTGCGTTGCGGGAAATCCAGGAAGTAGTGGAAAAGGCCCATCCCAACCCGGCCCATTTTTCCTTGGCAAGAATGGAAGGCATGGGGTTTCTATTCAGTATTATTACGCAAAATGTAGATGGTCTGCACCAGGAGGCCGGGAATAAGGTAGTTATTGAGTTTCACGGAAATACCCGGCGTCTTGTTTGCATGGAATGCCGGGCACTTTATCCATCCACAGAAATCCCTCTTGATACGTTGCCGCCATATTGCCCTTCATGCGGAGGTCTGTTAAAACCCGATGCTGTCTTTTTTGGTGAATCCATACCCACTGCTGCCTTGTTGCAGGCGCGTGTTGATGTACAGCAATGTGAGGCAGTACTCGTTGTGGGAACCTCCGGAATGGTGGAACCTGCAGCCAGCCTGCCATCAATGGCCAAAAGCAATGGCGCCTTCATCATCGAAATCAATCCGGAACCAACTGCCTTGACTTCATCCATCGCGGATATATTTTTAAAGGGCAGATCAGAAGAAATCCTTCCCAAGTTAGTCGATGAACTAGGTATCCTTAAGGAAAAGTAAAAGTATATTGATTCACTGCCGGTTTCTTGTTTCCAGGCCAGACCTGTGCTAAGATAATTGTGCATAAGTATCTGTGCCGGTTTTTTTTAGTTATCACCATCCGGAATAAAGGAAAAGATAGAATCACAACTACAAAATTCATCTTCTACGGCACAAATACAGCTAACGATAGGAGGCACGACAATTACGCGATCAGGATATTCCGACCTATGCGGGAAGGACCTTGCCAGGCTTATAAGTAAAAAGGACAGGAAGAGAAAGGCAGGCCTAATGCCTGGCAGGCTTAGATTAAAAGAAGAAGCAGCTGCGAAACTAGGGTTATTGGACGAAATCAATAACAAGGGTTGGGGTAGTTTGAGTTCAAGAGAAACGGGAAAAATTGGAGGCCTTATCTCGAAAAAACTAAAGCTTGAGGGGACTAGAAAAAAATAAAGGGGACTTGAAAATGGATATAATTGAGGATTTGGAGTTCCGGGAATTAATATTTCAGGGAACTGCCGAAGATGAACTAAGGGCCAGACTAAATGCCGCGCCGATTACCCTCTATATTGGTTTCGATCCAACTGCGGACAGCCTTCACGTCGGCAGCCTGCTCCCCATCCTGGGGCTGCGCCGTTTCCAACTGGCCGGGCATAGCCCAATTGCCCTTGTGGGTGGCGGAACCGGCATGATCGGGGATCCAAGTGGCAAATCCGCCGAAAGGGGCCTTAATCCGGAGGATTTGATCGAGGAATGGTCAGGCAAAATTCGACACCAACTAGAACGTTTTCTGGATTTCGATAACCCTGTGAATCCGGCCAGGGTTGCCAACAACTACCAATGGCTCGGTAAACTCGAAGTTATTAACTTTTTACGTGATATCGGCAAATATTTTTCCATTAGTTATATGCTTTCCAAGGAATCGGTCAAGGCCCGGCTGGAAACTGGTATTTCTTTTACTGAATTTACCTATATGATTCTGCAATCCTACGATTTTTTGCAGTTGTTTCAGGATTATGGTTGTGAAATGCAGGCGGGTGGCAGCGATCAGTGGGGCAATATTACCGCGGGAATTGAGCTGATACGCAGGACCATCAATGGCAAGGCCTATGGCCTTACTTTCCCTCTGGTCTCCAAGGAGGATGGGACTAAATTTGGCAAAACGGAGGCGGGGACGATCTGGCTTGATGCCCAGAAGACGACACCCTATCAGTTTTACCAGTTTTGGATCAATACGGATGATACCGATGTGATCCGTTTTCTTAAATATTTCACGTTCCTTACCAAGGAAGAAATTCTAGGTTTACAGGGGGAAGTTAAAAACAATCCTGGGAAAAGGGAATCCCAGCGTGTCCTGGCCAGGGAAGTGACGGCCCTGGTTCACGGTAAGGAGGCCATGACTAAGGTCGAAAAAACTTCCAATGCCCTTTTCTATGGGAAAATCCATGATCTTGATGAAGACGAGATTGCGGCCGGGCTTGCCGATGTTCCTTCCTTGAACATAGAAAGGGAAAAGGAGATAAACATTGTGGATCTGCTCGTTCAGGTTGGTGCCTCCCCCTCAAAGCGGCAGGCCAGGGAAGATATCAAAAACCGGGCTGTTTCTTTGAACGGTGAAATCATGACCGATCTAAAGCGAAACCCCTCCGGGGAGGACAGGTTATTTGGTAAATATACAGTTATTCGCCGGGGCAAAAGAAACTACTTCTTGATCAAGTGGTCCTGAAAAACTTTGCGGGGCAGGCTAAATCCTATCCTGCCTCGTGGTAGGATCCTCCCGCATCAAAACGGCTTTGATAAAGGGCAGCATAGAACCCGTCCAAGGATAAAAGTTCGCTATTGGTACCTTTCTCCACCACTGCGCCCTCATCCATAACAAGTATTATATCAGCGTCACGGATGGTGGAGAGCCTGTGGGCGATGACAAAGCTCGTCCGCCCTTTCATGAGCCTGGCCATGGCTTTTTGAATTAACAGTTCAGTGCGTGTATCGACGCTGCTGGTAGCCTCATCCAGGATCAGGATGGCCGGGTCGGCCAGAATGGCACGGGCGATAGTGATGAGCTGCTTCTGCCCTTGGGAAATGTTAGAGGCCTCTTCATTAAGGATAGTGTTGTATCCGCCGGGCAGTGTGCCAATAAAGTGATCGGCATGTGCGGCCCCGGCCGCACGTTTTATTTCTTCATCCGTGGCCCCCTCCTTGCCATAGGCGATATTGTCCCTGATCGTCCCCTGGAAAAGCCAAGTATCCTGCAGCACCATACCAAAAAGGCTCCGTAAGGTCCCCCGTTCTATATGCCTGATATCTACCCCATCAATCGTGATTTTCCCGCCATCTATCTCGTAAAAACGCATCAGCAGATTAACGAGGGTTGTTTTCCCCGCCCCCGTTGGCCCGACTACTGCCACTGTTTGACCTGCCTCGATGCAGATATCCAGATCCTTCATCAGTGTTGTTTCAGCACTATAACCAAATGTGACCTTCTGGAAGCTAATGTCGCCCCGGGGGGCAAACTCCACCAGGCTTTGCTCGTCGTCGGTTCTTTCTTCCTCTTCATCCAGGAGCTCAAAGACACGTTCGGCCGCGGCCAGTGTGGATTGAATAATGTTGGCAATATTGGCGAACTGCACGATCGGTTCCCGGAAGTTTTTGGAATACTGAATAAATGCCTGCAGATCCCCAATGACGATTTTTCCCTGCACGACAAAAACAGCCCCGATGATGCAGATCAGCACATAGCTGATATTATTGATGAAACCAAGCAGGGGCATAATAATTCCGGAAACAAACTGGGCGCGCCAATTGGTATCGTAGAGTTTATCATTAATTTTTTTAAAATGCCTGATGGCCTTATCTTCATTGCCGAAGGATTTGACGATGATATGCCCTCCGTAGGTTTCTTCGATATGACCGTTGAGCCTGCCCAGCACCCTTTGCTGTTCGGCAAACCTTTTTTGTGAATAACCGGCTATTTTTGCCGTCACCAGGTATGATAAAGGGAGCGTGACGAGGGCAACCAGCGTCATGATGGGACTGATCAACAGCATCATGACCAAAACACCACTGACGGTGACGATGGCGGAAATGAGATGGGTGAGGCTTTGATCAAGTGTGCTGCCGATCAGATCCATGTCGTTAATTACCCTGCTGAGAATCTCCCCATGGGTATGGCCATCGAAAAACTTGAGGGGCAGGTGGGACAGTTTGGCATAGGTTTCCTCGCGCATTCGAAAAACTATTTTTTGCACAACTCCGGCCATGATAAACTGGCCCAAATAGGAAAATGCCTCACTAAAAAGGTAGATAAAAACCAGGAGCAGCAGGATCTGGCCGATACGATTGAAATCAATTACTGCCGGGAGGCCCCCGAGACGTTTCATGACCCCCTCAAAGAGTATTGTTGTGGCCGAACCTAGGATCTTGGGAGCCAAAATGTTAAAGATCGTTCCACAGATCGATATAGCAAAAACGATCAGCAGCGGAAAGCTGTGCGGGCCGAGATAATGGAGCAAATGAAGGAAAGTTTTTTTGATATTTTTAGCTTTTTGCGGCGGGGTGGCCATGAACATGCGTCCTCTGCCAACCCGGCCGTGCATTGCTTGTCTGGGGGAGTCCCCTTGATCATACTTTTTGTTCATGCCGTTTCCCCCCCTGCCTGTTGGGAGGCAACGATTTCCCGATAAACGTGGCAGGCCGACATTAATTCTGCATGGTTGCCCATACCGGCTATCCTTCCCTCATCGAGTACGATGATCCTATCGGCGTTACGGACTGTGCTGGCCCTTTGGGAGATGATAAAAATTGCGGAGTCGGCCATCTCCCGCAAAAGTGCAGTTCTCAATCTGGCCTCAGTCGCATAATCGAGGGCTGAAAAGCTATCATCGAAAATATAGATCGGCACCTTTTTGAGCAGTGCCCTGGCAATAGCAAGGCGCTGTTTTTGCCCGCCGGAAACATTTTTGCCCTCCTGGGCAATCGCCGAATCGTATCCGTTATCCATTTCTGCCACAAATCCGGCTATCTGGGCAACTCTTGCAGCCCGGACAATATCCTTTTCGGAGGCATCCTCCCTGCCATAACAAATGTTATCCCGGACCGTGCCAGAAAAAAGAAGGGTTCTTTGGGGTACAAAGCCAATTATCCGGCGCAACGTTTGCAGGGGCAACTGACGGATATCTACTCCATCCACTGTTATACTGCCGCTACTGACATCGTAGAGGCGTAGCATCAGATGAACCAGGGTGGATTTGCCTGAGCCGGTGCTGCCGATAATTGCTGTAGTTTCCCCGGGAACGGCCCGGAAGGAAATATTCCTGAGTACCGGGTTTTCAGCCTCGGGATAACTGAAGGTGACATTCCTAAATTCGATGTAACCTTCGAGGTTTCCTATTGGCTGTTCCCTGCCCTGTTGCGGTGGATCCTTAATTTCAGGAATGGTATCAAAGATTTCGTTGATACGCCAGGCTGAGGCTGTGGCACGGGGAATGATCAGGAATATCCTGGAGATGGCGATGAAGGAAAACATGACCTGCATGGCGTATTGGATGAGGGCCAAAAGATCACCCACGTTCACCAGGCCATTGTCGATGCGTATGCCCCCAAACCAGACGATGGCGATAATTGTCAGGTTCATGATCAATGTTATCAGCGGGGTCATGGCCCCCATGATGCGGTTAACCCGCAGTCCTAGGGAGGCATATTCAAAATTTGCCTCCTTGAACCTTTTATTCTCATAGGCGTCCCTGTTAAAGGCACGAATAACCCTTACTCCCATCAGCCCTTCACGGACGATAAGATTTAGCCTGTCCAACCTGCTTTGCAGTGTTCTGAAGAGGGGAAGACCTTTGCCGATGATGAGTTTAATGGCGGCAAAAAGTATGGGCGTGACGGCTACCAGGATAAGCGTCAGCATTGCATCCCGCACGTAGGCCAGAATCAGGCAGCCAACGGTTAAAATGGGTGCCATTACCATCATGCGCAGGGCAAATATCACAAAGTTTTGCAGGTGTGTAATATCATTTGTCGTCCTGTTTACCAGGGAAGCGGTTCCAAAGCGATCGAATTCCCTTAAGGAGAAACTTTCCACATGGGCAAAAACCTCCTGGCGCAAATGCCGGGCCAGGCCGGCGGCGGCCCGGGAAGACAGATAGCCGGCTAGGATAAAGGCGCAGATGCCGGTGGCAGTAATAAGTAACATGCGCAAACCTATCAGTTTGATATATCCAATATCCCCATTGATAATTCCTATGTTGACCATATCGGCAGAAAGCGAAGGCAGGTAAAGTTCGGCAAGGGCACGGATAACCACCAAAATAAAAGATGCGGCCAGATGAATTTTAAAGGGTTTCAGGAAACGTAACAGTTTTATCATCTGTTTCTATACACCCTAGCGTCTAATGATTTTTCTCGAAAAGCATAAGCCAAAGTTTGTACAACTTTATCAATTATATTATGATAATTGGCACAGGGCAAATAAAAAAAAGCCCACAATGGCCTTTTCTTCCGGCTATGACAGATCCATAGGCAGCCTATTGCAATCTTTTTGACTGCAATAGATCACGTTTTGAACCTGTCATAACCTTGGATCGATCGGTATAAATCCCTTTGGAAACCGACAATCGCCTTTTCGGCCACTGCCGATCTCTATATCCTCAAATTGTGTAGGAACACAGGTAGAATATTTGTTTTTAAAGGAACTCATACCGATCTTAGCTCGACCATGTTATATCCTTTTTTGACCCTGGAATGATCCTTTTTGACCATCCCAAAGCCATAAAGAACATAGCATGATCTTCCCGCTGGCTGATATAGAGCCTTTTTGACCCTATATCAACCTTTGGCTGACTATGATAAAGCCTTTTGACCTTATCATAGTCTTGGCTCGGTCATTGTGGACCTTTTACGCCATTATCTTGCCCGGAATGGGGCATTTTATAGATGGTATTTTTTCGCATGTAAAAAACTTTTAAAAATATCTTTAAATTATTTTTAAAATAGGCAGGAATCTTGATGGTCTCTATAGAATAGTCTTAATATTACAAACTAGTCAAAACCTAACCTCCTACAAATATCCTTTAAAACAGGGAAAAACTCCCTGTTTCTTTTTTTAATTATCTTTAGTGGTTTTTTTAATCGAATTCCAAAGCTATCTCAACTTTATCCATTTCGCTGCCGTCTTTTGGGCTGTTCCAGAATACTTCGAGAAGGGCCTTTGTGCCCGGGGCAGGGGTGCTTATTAGGGTAGCAGTGAACTCCCCTCTTTCCGGGGCTCCCGCCGATGCCGTGACAAAGGTTTCCTCTAAAGTTTCCCCAGTCGCTGCCAGGAGGCGAATATTGACTGTGGCTTCAAAAACACGGGCGCTGCCCTTGATTGTCAAGGGGCTGGAAACCTTTTGATTGGGCGTTGGCTCATCTACCCAGATGGCCGGCTCATGGACAGAGGACAGATCGCGGGCAAAGGGCTGTTCTTCCAGACCAACATGGCCCCACCAATCCCTTGACTGCTCATCAAGGGTCCCTTCTACCTCGAAAGCCACCTGATCGATTTCCGAGAACTCTGTCAGGGTGTTGACGATGCTTTGGATTCCCAGCGATTCTCCGCTAGCTCCCACATTGGCATTGAGGACTTCCCTGGAGAAATCTATGGTGGCCACTCCTTTATCCACACGGATTCCCCTTATATGTGTTTCCGGTGGCAGGATGGTGTAGGCTTCCTTGGTTTCAGGTTTTCCCTGGATGAGTTCTTCCAGTGCAGCCTTATAAAGCAAGGTAGGCTGGGAAGGTTTTGCAATTTCATGGATTTCCCGCACAAGGTAGACTTCGTTGCCGTAATTTTTAGCGTAATAAACGGCAATATCTGTTGTCATACTATTATTATTTACATCCTGCGGGGGAGCCGGTACAATGGGTCTTCCGCAGCCAACTAGAAAAAACACTGCAATCAGGAGAAAGAGGCCTGCAAAGAAATGCTTCATAAGAAAATCCCTCCAACATTTACTATATTTATTTCAACGACATAAATTTTTTCTGTTTCGGTATAATTATGACATAAAAAGTAAAACTAAGCAAAGGAAAAGGAGGCGATCCTAGAATAATGACTATAGGTAAAAACTTGAAGATGACCCTTTCCGATTTGAAAAGCGTTCAGGCTGACCTGGAGTCCTTTGCCCTTGAAACAGAAAATCCTACGGCCAAGGATATGTTTAACCAGTTTGCCAGCCAGGCCAAAACAATGGTGGAGGGGCTGCAAAGCAGAGTCATGGAAATTGAAAGTCAGGAACCCCAGTACAAAAATACCTAGTAAACGGTAGGAGTGTAATACCGTTGTCTATTGCTGGCTCCCATTAATAAAAAGGTCCTGCCTATTATGGCAGGGCTTTTTTGTTTGTACCATTGTTATATACAATAGTGTAACCTTATTTATATGCCGGGAATAGCATACCTTAGAAGTACGAAAGGAGGATATCCATGCAGCAGGTAAGGCACTTCTTGAAGGAGTTATGGCAGGATGAAAGGGGGCAGGGAAAAGTAGAGCACAGTTTTATTATGGCTTTCGTCGCGGCTGTCATTTTAGGGATATGCAATTTTATGGGGAGATCATAGGCACCTGCAGGGCAGGGATCGTCAATTTTTGCAATCTGATGAGGGGCCTGTGCCCGAAATGAGGTGAACGATTTGAATGGTTGTTTTTTAATTACTTTTACCCTTGTTGCTTATATAGCAATTGCCTGTTATTGCGATATCTGCTTTAAGGTTATCTACAACCGCTTGAATATAATATTTTTCCTCGTGGCGCTAACCGCCCAATATTGCAGCGGTGGTTTGCCCGGGGTTGCCACAGCCTTTGCAGGAGTGCTGGCAGGATTTTTCATACTTATCATTCCCTACCGCAAGGAATGGGCCTGTGGAGGGGATGTTAAATTTCTGCTCACCTTGGGTGCTTTTATCGGGCCCTCACAGGTTTTCTTTTCAACCCTTTATGGATTTATCCTGATGGGTATCGTTTCAGCTATTTACCTGTTAATCTGCGGAAAAACAGGCCGGAAACAGGAAGGGAAAGAAAGTGGAAGTGCTGTTGAACGATTTCCCCTAAGCGTATTTTTTGGGTTGGGGGCGCTTTTTTACTGGTTGTATAATCTCCTAGTTCTTTCCCAGGGATAAAAATAAAATTTATTCGATTATTACTTCTACCAGCCTACAGCAAAGGAAAAGGCTTTTCTGCGGGTGGCAAAGGCGATGATTTGCTCTCCCCGAAGCCCTGGGCAGTGTTGATATCTGCCCGCTCAATAGGCGGATGGAACTTTGTTCCATCCGCCTGTGCTGTTAAAATGGGAACCGTAAGGCATAGTTCAAAGAAGGAAGGGGGTGGTACATTATGGCCATCGTTGCGGTTCCTGCAGGCGATAAGCTGCAGCTCAGGGTGCAGGTGGGGATTGATCCCCAAAATGGCAACCCCATCTACAGGACCCGATCCTGGTCTAGGGTCAAGGCCGGGGTTACTGACGAACATCTCTACGAATTTGCATCCATGTTGGGCGAATTGGGGGCGGATGAACTAGAGAGCATTTCCAGGACCAGGGTCGTTACCTTGATGGACGATGAAGGATAATCCATCGCCAGGGGAAATTTAGCGAAAGGGGGTGAAATAGGTAATGGCCACGCAAGTTCTGAGGATGAAGTTTCGCACCGAGGGGGGCAATGCAGCTACCATCAGTTTGCAAAACCCTATCGATAATCCCGAAGTTGAAGATGTGACCGAAGTAATGGATGCAGTCATTGATTATGATATTTTTGATACCTCAACTGGATCAATTACGGAGAAGGTCAGTGCCACTTTGATAAAAACTGAAACAGAGGAGATTGCTGTTTTCTAGCGGCGAAAAGGGGGCGGCCCCGGGATGGGGCCGCCTTCCTGCCACGGGCGTTGATTATACTTGGGCTATGGTGACCCTGCCGGTCAAAGGAAGGGGCCTAAAAAGGTAGATTAATTTACAAGGTAGATTAACAAAGGGAAACTGCCAAGGAGGGATAAACTATGGAGGAGATAATGGCCCTGATAGCCAACTTTGGTTTTCCTGTCGTGGTCTGCTTTTATCTGCTCATTCGCATTGAAGGGAAACTGGAGGCTTTGACAGCTAGCATGAAGGAACTGAGCAAGGTTATTGCCAAATTGCTGTAAATACCAGTTGGGCTATTAGGAGGGTGGTTACAATGAATAACATTAGAATTTCTCCAAATTTTTTGCTGAGGGAATTTGAATGTAAGGATGGAACCCACCAGGTGCGCATTGATAGCCGTTTGTTGCAAAAATTGCAGGCGCTACGCGATAAGGTTGGACGCCCGGTGGTTATCCTTTCGGGTTATAGGAATCCTGCCCACAATAAGGCGGTCGGTGGTTCGCCCGGGAGCCAGCATTTGTTGGGGAGGGCGGCGGATATTGTCGTTTCGGGCTACTCGGTGCAAAAACTGGCCGAAATTTCCCGGGAAATAGGCTTTACCGGTATTGGCATCTACAATTCCTTTGTTCATGTGGATGTGCGGGGCAAAGCGGTAACGTGGAAAGGGTAGCTATTTCTGTTAAATATGTTCCCTGGCTTTTCCGGCAAAATTTTTCTGTGGGGCCTGATAAATATTTTGGCAATGGGTTTCTTTAATGAAAGAGATGAAAATAAAGCTGATGATCAGGAAGATGAGGCAGGTGGCAAAGAGTCCCCGGTAGGCAGCCAGCGGGTAAAGCCTGGTTCCCCCCGATATCAGGCCCTCCCAGCGGAAATCCAATATAAAACCCAGGAGGGGCTGCATGACAGACATGCCCAAAAAAGAGCCACCATTGGCTACGCTGAGGGCAATACCTGAAAAGGAGGGGTCATTAATTTCCTTGGCAACAGTGATGATAAGGGCAGCGGAGCTGGAGCTAAGTCCCATGAGGAAAAAAAGAAAGTAGAGGGCGCTTTCCGGGGGCTGGCCCCTGTTCCAGAGCAGCAGCAGGCACCAGACGGCTATCTGTAAAAGGAAAAGAAAGAGCAGGGGCTGCCTGCGCAGGCGCAGCCGATCCGAAACAAAACCAATCAGGGGAAAACCAATGCACATTCCCATTGTTGCCACAAGGATATAATTGGCGGCGGTACTCCTTGAAAATTCGTAGATCTGCATCAGATAAAGGATGCTCCATGTACCTGTAAAGGCGATCGATATGCCATAAATTCCAAAGGTGCCGGCAATAAGAAAATAGTTGCGATAGTTACCTAAAATTTTTTTGAGGGCGCCCCAAAGATGGTGGAAAGAAGCTGCATCTTCTTTGAGCGGCTTTTTTCTTTTGCCTGGCAAATCTTCCGGGGAGTCACGCACCAGAAACAGGCAGGCAAGCGCCACGATAAAAGTAAAGGCACCAATCAGCAGGAAAGAGTTACGCCAGCCTGATCTGATGACGAGGAGCGAAAGGGGTGTTGTTCCCAGGGCCACGCCCAGATTGCCAACGAATCCGGATAGGCCGGTGATGGTGGCAAATTGATCCGGTTTAAACCAGTTGAGTTGAAATTTTAATGTGCAGACAAAAACAACGGAAACACCGAGGGCGACCAGGCCCCGGCCCAGGAAAGCAAAAAAAACACTTGGTGCCTGGGCAAAGATGAAAGAGCCGCCGCAGGCGATCAGCATGCCCGCCGTTACAGTTTTACGTGCCCCCCATGTGTCGGCCAGGAATCCTGTAGGAATCTGCATAACCATGTAGATCAGAGCATAAATTGCCACGAGGGCTCCTGCCACAGCAGCGTCTTTGATCTTAAAATCAACGATAAGGTAATCGAGGACGATTGCCAGGGAAAGCCTATGGAAGTAACCGATGAGGTAGGCCAGCGCCAGTGTACCCCACATGATCCAGGCCAGGAGATGTGTTTTATTGTGCCCCATGCGTACCAATACCTATTTATCCTTCCTCTAAGTGTTTTTTTATTTAACCCTTGTATCGGCGATCATGATCAGCCACTCCCCCTGTGTGTCGCGGGTTACACCCGCCTGGGAAAAGCCACAGCTTTGGTAGAGATGCATTGCAGGCTTGTTCCAAGGCCTGACCTCCAACTTAATGCGGAAGCTGTTCTGCCTACGCAGGTAGGCTATCCCCTTTAGCAAGAGCGCGCGCCCAATTCCCTGGCAGCGATAGTGTTCGGCAACGGCCAGGGAGAGAATTTGCGCACGGTAGGGCTGAAAGCGTGAAGCACGCCAAAAAGAAATTTTATTGATTAAAATGCGTCCGAGGGCCCTGAAATCGAACCCATAAGTACCCCTTAGAAATTTTGCGGCCCAGCGCAAAAGATACCCACCCCAAATGGCACGCTTCCAGAGGAGGATTAGATCGGTGGAAACAACGAGATACCCACAAAGTTTTTGCCCTTTTTCATGCCGCTTATGGGTGACCCAGAAAGCTCTCGGTGTTTCCCTGTGCAGGAAGGTAAAAAAATCTTGTACGGCTTCAAGAAGGGCTTCTTTGCGGGGAATGTTTGTCCCATATAGATGGGTTATTGTTTCACCAAATGAGGTGAGAAATAGATCGGCAACTTGGGGCATATCAGCCGGGGAGGCTAGGTGGACCTGCCAATCCACATGATGGGAGATCCTGTCTCCCTGCCAAATATTGCCCGTGTTTTTCATTTTTTAACCTGCCTCCACTGCTCATTGATCGCCGCTTAGCCCGGATAGGATGAGCAGCTCGGTGACTGTAACAAAGTCATATCCCTGTTCCTTGAGGCCACTGATGACAGTTTTTAGGGAGCGAACTGTTGGTAAGCGTTCTCCGCCCTCGGCACGGATTAAATTGCCACTGTCATGAAAAAGGATAATGTCCCCCGGTGTAACATTTTGCAAGATTGTTCTGGAGATATCTACGGGGCGCATTTCCAGCCAGTCATTGGAAGAAAGGGACCACAGGGTAATTGTATAGCCTCTTTCTTTTGTTTCCTCCATCAACTTGGCCTCATAAAGCCCCCGCGGGGGACGAAAGAGGGATGGGCGCAGCCCGGTGGCATTGAAAATTGCCTTTTCTCCCCGTTCGATTTCCGTTGTAATACGCCCTAGTGGGGCTTGTAGCAAATTGGCATGGCTATAAGTATGATTGCCGATTTCATGCCCGGCCTCCAGGACTTGTTGGGCAATATGGGGATATTTTTCTACATGCTTGCCTACCATGAAAAAGGTGGCCTTGACATCTTCCTCAGCCAGTATATCCAGTATGTCTGGGGTAAAACGTGGATCCGGTCCGTCATCAAAGGTCAGGGCCACGACATGTGCTTCCGGGGGCCCCTTGCGGAAAAGCTCGATTTGCATGCCAAAACCGCGGTAAACATAGCGGTTCAAAAAGAAAGCAAAAAACAATAGAAAGACAGCCAGGACATATGCCGGGCGCCGCAGGCTCCTAAACCATGCCGGCAATTTGCTGGCAAGCCGTGTATTTAGTTCTTGTTGGCGGCCTGATGGCAGCTCACTTCCTATTTCTCCTTGTGAAAGGGTATATCCTGCCCCGCCAAGGCCCATTGTTGCTCCGTGGTTAATTTTTTTCCCCACGGGCCCGAATAAATGGGACATTCCCATTTCTAAACGCTCAAAATTATCGAGAAGTACAATGACAAAAAGCACTAGGCTAAAGAGGATGTATACATCGCTCTTGTCCGTGAAAAACATTAGTAGCGGCAAAATGAGAAAATAAGAGGAGAGGAGTTCCTCGTGAAAGGAACATTGCAGAAAACCCAGGAGCAGGCACCATAAAAGGAGTACTAAAAAAAGATCGGGTGCCATGAAAAGCAGCAAGCCTGTGGCCATACCATATATTTTTCTATCATGGCCCCGGGGATAGGGGAACCAGCGTGTGGCGGTTAAGAGGCCACAGCCGGCCGCCAGCAGGGCCATAGGTGTCCCCACAAGAAAAAGTGTCACCAGGGCTACAGCTGCCCCTTTGACAAAATCCACCTCCAGGCGGTATTTTGATTGCCTGTAAAGTGGCACATAACTAATGGCTATTCCTGCCAAAAAGGAACAAATAATTAACATAAAAAATGTTGTCAAGTTTTTTCCCCTTACTATAATAAATATGCTGGCCAGGTTTCCCTAACAATTATTGATTCTCCCATATAAACCCCTGTTGCAAAAGCAAGCCATAGTTTTACGCGGCAGAATGTACTTTTTGCAGCAGAGTCGTTATTATTATATATTTCCGGGGGGTAAAATGTAAGAAGTATTTATTGGAGGCGATCAAATGACTACCGGGGGTTGCGTGTCCATCGAAAAAATAGAATAATAAGGAGGACGGGAAAAAGTGGAGGTTTAGCTGATCCCGGTTTGTTTTAAGGAAATGGGGGATAAAGGGATGGGGGAAAGGCTGATTTGCGGGTTGGTCCAGGTTTATACAGGCAGTGGCAAGGGGAAAACCACCGCGGCCCTGGGGTTGGCTTACCGGGCTATCGGGCATGGTTTCAAGGTATGTATGATCCAATTTTTAAAGGGTCACAGTTATTGTGGGGAACTCTATACCACCCAGCTGCTTAAACCTTATATTGATTTCTACCAGTTTGGCAAGGATTGCCCCTATTCATCCCTGATCCGCCAGGGCCTTTTTGCCTGCGCAGACTGCCGCGAAAACTGTTTTATTAATTTAGCGGGTGATGCTGAGGAGAAAAAACTTGCCCTGAAGGCTTATGATTTTGCTAAAAAAGCCCTGGGCAGCGGGAAATATGACCTGGTCATACTCGATGAAATAAACAATGCCCTGCGTTTTGATTTTATCCCGGTGGCTAAAGTCCTGGAGTTGATCAAAAACAAACCCTCTTTTGTGGAGCTGATACTTACCGGCCGGGGCATGCCGCCGGAAATTTTGCAGGCTGCTGATCTGGTCTCGGAAATCAACGCTTTAAAACATCCCTACGAAAAGGGAATAAAGAGCCGCAGGGGAATCGAATATTGAAAAAAGACTGCAAAATGGTTGCAAAGTACTACCAGCCGGTGTATAATTTTAGCAAATAATATCTTTTCGGGGTGCTTTCTTGGAGCGAAGGCTGAGAGGGGAACGCGATGAAGTTCCCAAACCCTTTGAACCTGTTGTGCGGACCTGCCCCATGGCGGTCTGCCTGGGTAATGCCAGCGGAGGGAACTTCTAATTTACAGTTTGCATTGTATGGCAGGCCGCGGCGGCCTGCTTTCTGTTTTATTTTGCCCGGAAAAGATAAAGATACAAGGGGGACATAATGTGAAAAATCTATTGGATGAAACCTTATCGCTGCGCGGGATCGTGGCTGTGGGTTTGCTCGTTGCGCTGGGGACCTTAGCTGCACCCTTTTCCATTCCTATCGGGGTGGCCAGGGTTTACCCTGTACAGCATTGCATCAATGTTCTTGCCGGGGTGCTGTTGGGTCCCGGGCCGGGCGTTCTGGCAGCCATACTAACTTCCACGCTGCGAAACCTGATTGGTACCGGTACACCATTGGCTTTTCCCGGCAGTATTTTTGGGGCACTCCTGGCCGGGCTGGCTTTCCGGCTATCGAAGCGGGATTATTTCGCCGCAGTGGGCGAGGTCATCGGCACGGGGTTCATTGGCGCGCTGGTCTCCTTTCCCGTGGCTAAATGGCTGCTCGGTTTTTCTGGTTTGGCCTACGCCTTTATCGTACCATTTGCCCTTAGCAGCCTGGTGGGTGCCATCATCGGGCTGGCTATCCTGCGGCTTCTTTCCAAGAACCAAAAGGCCCTGATTTGGCGTATCTAATCTGGATGAAGAAGGGATGGTATTTACTTGAGAAGAGATAACAGGCTTCCCTGTGCTGTCAGCATTGCCGGATCTGATTCTGGGGCCGGTGCGGGGGTGCAGGCCGATCTTAAGGCCATGGCTGCCCAAGGTATCTATGGTTTAACTGTCATTGCGGCGGTAACAGCCCAAAACACATTAGGGGTGGACCGTTTTGAGGTTCTTTCCGCAGAAATGGTGGAGGCGCAGATTGACTCCGTTTTTACCGACTTCCCTGTTGCTGCAGTCAAAACCGGGATGCTGGGCAATGGCGAAGTCGTCGAGGCGGTTGTTTCCCGGTTAAAGCGATACGGCGCGCCAAATGTTGTAGTAGATCCGGTCATGGTGGCCAAGGGCGGCGATTTGCTTTTAGAGAAGGATACACAGTTGGTTATGCAAAAGGAACTCTTTCCCCTGGCGGCAGTTGTTACACCCAATATTCCCGAAGCTGAGGTTCTCTCCGGGGTAAAAATTGAGGGGGTTGGCCAGATGAGGGAGGCAGCCAAAGTCCTTTATGAATCGGGTCCTGCCTATGTCCTCATCAAGGGCGGACATCTGCCCGGCGGCAGGTTGCTCACCGATCTACTTTTTGATGGAGAAAGGTTTTTCTTTTATCAGGCCAGGCGTATTTATTCTAAGGATACCCATGGCACGGGGTGTACCTATGCCTCGGCTATTGCTGCCTGGCTCGCCTGGGGACTTCCTGTCCCTTTTGCTGTCCTAAAGGCACGATGCTACCTGCAGTCAATTATTCCTATGAGCCCGGGGCTGGGCGGGGGCAATGGCCCCATGGATCATTTTGCCTGCTGGAGAAAAGTTTGAGGGCATGCTGACGTTTCGATTGTGAATTTGGAAGTTGCAGATGAACATAAATGGGGGCGCGTAGTTTATGTCTAACGGGGCTGGTTTGCTGAAGGTTATCAGAGAAAAAAGGCCCCTCATCCACCATCTTACCAATTATGTTACTATGAACGATTGTGCCGCAGTAACTGCCAGTGTTGGCGCTCTCCCGGTCATGGCCGAGGCCGAGGAGGAAGCGGAGGAGATGGTGGCGCAGGCTGGCGCGGCGGTGATCAACACCGGGACCCTTCTCCCGTGGCGAGCACGCTCCATGATGTTGATGGGCAAAAAGGCCCGCGAGAAGGGTATTCCCGTGGTCTTTGATCCTGTCGGGGCCGGGGCGACAACCTATCGTACGAGGGAAATAAAGCACCTCCTCGGGGGGATACATCCGGCGGTAGTTCGGGGGAACGCAGCAGAAATAGGGTTTTTGGCCGGAATGGAAGGGGCGATCATCAGCGGCATTGAGACCCTTGAGTTTGTAGGAAAACCCCTGGAGGCGGCCAGACGGCTGAGGGAACGTCTCAATTACGATGCAGTGATTGCTGTTACCGGGCCTGTTGATGTGGTCACGGATGGTCTGCGGGTTGCCCGCATTTTTAACGGTCATCCCCTTTTGCCCCGTGTGGTGGGCAGTGGTTGCATGTCGGTTTCCCTGATTGCCTGTTTTGCCGCAGTGGAAAGGGATTATTTCGTTGCTGCCGCTTATGCCCTGGCCTGCTTGGGTCTGGCTGCCGAACGGGCGGCAGAGGCCCTAGGGGGTAGCTCTTTCGGCCCACTATCTTTCAAGCTGCGATTTATTGATGAACTTTATTTGCTCACTCCCGAAACGTTGGCCGAAAAGGCCAGGATGGAAATTTTACCGCTGTGAAGGGTTTGATGGTTTAGAATGTTTTAGAATGGTTTTAATGATATTAGGATCGTTTTTATTAAAGCCGGTGCGGGTTTGTTCAATGAAGGAAAAGGGAGGGGGAAGCAATGCCGACAATGCCGACTAAAGAGCTCGATTTAAGCGTTTATGTCGTCCTGGATGGCAGGTTTACCCGGGGCCGGGAGCATCTCCAGGTGCTGATGGAGATTATTCGCGGCGGGGCTACTTGCATCCAGCTGCGGGAAAAGGAACTTTCGGGGCGGGATTTTTATACCCTGGCCGGGCAAGTGCGGGAGCAGACGGAAAAACATGGTGTTTTTTTTATTGTCAATGATCGACTCGATATCGCTATGGCCGTGGGCGCTGATGGGGTTCACCTTGGGCAATACGATCTACCGGCAAGGGCGGCACGCCGCATTATGCCTGCGGAAATGTTTCTTGGGGTTACGGTGCGCAACGAGCAGCAGGCCGTGCAGGCCCAAGACGATGGTGCCTCCTATTTGGGGGCGGGCTCGGTCTATGCCACCTCTACCAAGACAGATACCGGAAGGCCTATGGGTCTTATCAATTTGTCTACGATCTGCCGGCGTATAACGGTGCCGGTGGTAGGCATTGGAGGGATCAATGCCGCCAATGCCGGGGCAGTGATCGGTGCCGGGGCCACCGGGGTGGCAGTGGTTAGCAGTGTGGTTTCAGCCGTAGATATTGCCGGTGCTGCCCGGGAGATTGTTGCCTCTGTGCAGGAGGCACGGCAGCGTTAGCGAGGCAAATATCACGATCCATTTGCAAATACTATTAGAAAAGGCGATTAGGTATTATAAATATGGCAAATAACGATGATAAAGAGTCCTATTCCCAAGGATTCGGGGATACAAAAGGGCCGTCCCCGTGTGTTCCCCCGTGTGCCTCACGTGTGGGTGATATGGGAGAGTTTTCCCTGATCGATACCCTGACAAAAAGAATCAGGTCGGCAGGCAATAGCTCTGTTCTCGTGGGCATCGGAGATGATGCTGCTGTTATCCGCATGGGCGAGGGTAAAAATCTGCTCGTTACCTGCGATATGCTGGTGGAGGATCACCACTTTATCCGGGGCAAAATAATGCCGGAACAGCTAGGCAGCAAAGCCCTGGCAGTTAGCCTGAGCGACATTGCCGCTATGGGCGGACGGCCCAGGTATGCTCTTGTTTCGGCGGGCTGGCCGCCGGAGCTTGAGCTGGAATATGCCCAGGGCATTTACCGCGGTATGGACCGCTTGGCGGACGAATTTGAGGTATCCATTATCGGAGGTGATACAGTCCGCTCTCCCCAGATAATCCTCGATGTTGCTGTTATCGGAGAGATTGATGGCCCCCCCATTACACGTGCCGGGGCGAGGATAGGAGATCTCATTGCTGTAACGGGTTTTCTAGGTGCCTCGGCGGCGGGATTGGCTCTGATAAAGGGGCAGTGTGGAAATGAAACAGTTTCCGGTCTGGATACGGAAACTGTGCGTAGCCTTCTTTCGGCCCATTTGGAGCCCCGCCCCCGAGTGGGGGAGGCAGAGGTGCTGCTCAGGAACGGGCCACCATCAGCGATGATCGATCTCAGCGATGGCCTGGCCGGTGATTTGTACCACATCTGTGAAAACAGCGGGGTGGGTGCCCTGCTCTTGTCATCACAACTGCCTGTCGGTGAAAATGTTAGACAGGCTGCGGCTGCACTCGAAAAAAACTTTCTGGACTGGGCCCTTTATGGCGGGGAGGATTATGAGCTTCTCATGACCATTCCCCCCGATCTATTTGCCCCCATAAAAAGGGCCATTGATGGGTTGGGAACAAATTTATCCGTCATTGGCCAGGTGCTGGCCGAAGATGAAGGGGTCAGGATACTGGAGGCAAATGGTGCTGTCAACAGATTGGGGCATTACAGTTTCGATCACTTTGATAGGTGCCAGGCACCTGTCAAAAAATGTTAGGATAGGTGAGCGTCGAGCCCGCCAAAAGGCCAATGCCTAAAAATATGTATATGCCTGGCCTTTACGGCTTGCGAGATATAAATTTTGATGTCATCATGCCTGGTCTCGTGATATTTTTCCTTATCGGATGGCTCGCCTGCTTTCACGGCAGGCCGATAGGATAGGGTGCATCAGCTCCCGCCCAGGATCAAGTCCAGGGTTACAGCCCCCTCATTTTTTTTTAAAAGAAACTGTCTCGCTCTAGGGTTTAATTCTACGATCATCTTTTCCATCCCCGTTGTTTTTATTTTTTAAATTATAGCACAAGAAAATCACCTTGCCAAATAGCTAAAAACAACACTCCCAGGTATCACAAGGTGATTCTGCTGCCATGGCCGTGCGCTCGTTGACCGTTTTGCCGCTGGGTGTAGGGCCGAAGAAAAAAGCATAGGTATTTTGCCAAAGACTATTTTTCGGCCCAGCCCGGGATTTAAATAGCCTAGATAGAATGGGTATTTTCATACAAAGGGTTTCACCTCCCCTAAATTTTGGATATAAAAAAGGCACCCCGGTTGAGATGCCGTTTTTGTCGTATAATATAAAAATAACGTCTTATTAATTCCTACTAACACTTAACAACATGAATAAAATCTGCTATTAAAATTCCAAACCATTGAATAACTGCAAACAAAAATATAGCCTCTATTGTATAATTGGGGTCACTCAAAAGCTGTACTATAATTACAGGCATCATTAGGATAGATAGAATACCCGCGGTTATTAAGCCTTTGGATAATATGCTAATCTGATATTCATCATATTTTTCGACTCTCTTGAAAATCATTAACAGAAAAATTATTAGAGTTAAAGCTATTATCATGTAGCCTATATACTTCATATTTCCTGCCCTGATAAAGTCAGACCAAACATTCCAGAAGCCAGATTGCAGAGTTTTAGACTTTGATAGTAACCTTAAAAATTCAATATGCCCCGATGTAAAAATGAAAAGGAACGAATATATTGCAGACATTAATCCTATAAATAGTGCATTTACAGCTGAATGCCTTAATAGTTTCATTTTCGTTCACTCCCCTCAAAATCAAAGATGTCTTCTATAGACATGTTAAAAAGCTTGGCTAAATCGTATGCTAACCATATAGATGGGTCAAATTTCTCGGTTTCTATTGCATTGATGGCCTGACGTGATACATTTACTTTCTCACCCAGCTTTGCCTGTGTTAACCCATATTGCTCTCGTAACTGTTTTATTTTATTTTTCAACCGCACCTCTCCTTCATGTCAGGTACACCTTACACCCTGATGATAGCATGAAAAAAGAGGATGTGTCAAGTAAACCTTACACACCCCCTAACTAAAGATTTAGTATATAGCCTATAATTCGCTTTATTCCACTTATATGCTGTAGGATCCCTGCCTACTAAGGATGATTTTCCATACAACCACATTCCCCTACAGAGACGATAAACTACTTTCATCTTTTATGTTCGATAGTTGCAATTCTATATTACGCCCACCATACATTATTCTCATTATTGCAACCAGTTTTTCTTCCTCAACTACTACATAAAACACAAGGTAATTATCTACCGAAAGAACCCTTAAACCTTTGCTGTGCCAGGGTTCATTTTGATAGAGTTTATGCCTGAGGGGCATTTCATCCAGGCTTTCAATTGCCTTCATGATTCTGTCTGTTTGCCTTTTTGCAGTCTCTGGCACCGATAGGTTGATGGCAATGTATCGGTAAATATTTATGAGATCCTGTTCTGATTCTTGGGTATAAATAATTTTATAATTCATGCCCATATTCCTTATTCATACGCTCGGCTACCTTATCCGCAGATACAACCCTGCCCGCTTTTAAATCATCTATGCCTTTTTCAATTTCCCGGTTAAATTCTTCAGGTGTTAAATCCCCCGTGGCAAGAGGTCTGTTATGTGTAATTTTAACTTCAAAGGGCAGCCCGTTTTGCAAAATAACCTGCCTCAAAAAAATATTAATGGCGTTTGACATGGGTATGCCAAGTTTGCCTAACACCATTTCCGCTTGTTCTTTTATTTCCGGCTCTACCCGAGCAAAAATACTTGTGGTTTTGGACATGCATATCGCTCCTTTCTTGTATTTATATTTTACCATTCTGTATTGCGATATGCAATATATCCGCAGGCTCAAAACACCACTAATCCCCGCTCATCGTAAACCGAGTTATCCCTAATCCCCTCATTCCTGATACACCGATCCAGGGCCATAATCATGGCCACCGCCCCGTCAATCTTTTCACTTGACTTGGCCTTATCCGGCTTTATATTCCCCGCCGGATCTGTTTGCACAGTATGTAGACCTATAGTATACAAGCAAACAAAAATAGTCAATGGGAGCGTATGTGAAAGAGGTAAACAATAGTGGTAAAAGATATCAGGATCGCCTTTGGCAACCAACTTAAAGATCTTCGTCGATCACAAAAAATTTCCCAGGAAGAGCTGGCATTCCGCAGCGGGCTGCATAGAACTTACATTAGTTCTGTGGAAAGGGGGAAACGGAATATATCCCTCATAAATATTGCCAAGCTTGCCAAGGCCCTGGGTACCGATCCTGCCAGATTGTTAGAGGGGATAGATTAAAGCTGACACGGGGACGGGGGTAGTGTCACAATTAAACAATTTAAATAAATGAAAAACAAGGTGTCGTACCAGGCATAGAGGGCGGTGCCTTGTTTTTTATAAAATAAACCAGTCAAGACGCGGGATATGATGTGGGATATAATGAACATTAGTAGTATTATGCGAAACAGTTGGAGAGGGATAATATGCTTAGAAGATTAAATACTATTTTAAATGCTATAATTGGCTCATTTATTGGTGCATTTATAGGCCATTCTATTTACAAATATTATCATTATATAAAAAACCCTGGTTTATATGAAATGCAATCGGCACCCTGGCATACAAGCATTCAGATAAATGGGATTGCTGTTTCGTTAATTGTATTTATTGCTATCGTTATAAAGTTTCTCATAAAGAAGGGTATGATGACACGGGGACGGGGGTGGTGTCACAATTTGTAATATTCTTGGGGAGACACCATCTTTATGCAATTATAATACAAGCGAAGGGGCGATGGAAGCACTACCCTCAAAATGATATTGTTGGGCTAGCTAATAATGGGTTATAATTACATAAAGGGGTGATTGAATTGAAAAATTACCCCGTCATCATTGAACAAGATGGGAATGGGTATGTTATATCCTGTCCCATATTTAAGGGATGCTACTCCCAAGGGGACACAATAGATGAGGCTCTAAAAAACATAAAAGAGGCAATAGAGTTGTGTATTGATGAAGAAGAAAACCCGGTTGGCAGTATAATCGTTGGCAGTGTGGTATTGGAAAGATGATCCCCAAAATACCTCTTGTTTCCGGTTTGGACTGCATTGGAGCCCTTGAAAAAAAATACTAAACGATGTGGGTCTATCAGTTGAGGAATTTATTCAATTATTGTAAGGATAAAATAGCCCTGGCAGATTGCTAATTAAAACTGCGGGGGAAGGAGCATTTTATTTTAATGGCTCGTCCACTTGTTTCCCTGATCATAGCGTACGTCGCGGGGATTATCCTGGGGCGTTTTTTTACGCCTTGTATTTTTATCCTGCCTGCAGCCGCCGTCATCTTCTGGACTTTATGGCAAGTTTCTAAAGAAAAAAGCGGGGTGCGGGCTTTTGTGCCCCTATTACTTCTTTTTTTAGTTGCCGGGGGGGTGAGGTATCACTATGCGCTGGCCGGGGTAAAAGGCAATATTCGCGATTTTGGCGGGGAAAAGTGTACGTTGGTGGGTATGGTGGAAGATGAGCCTTTGAGGCGGGAAGGCGACGTGGTTTTCCTCCTATGCCCGGAAAAAATATTACTGGAAGGTAATGAATATCCTGCAAATGGAAAGGTCAGGGTAACCCTCCGGCTGGATTCCAGGGACAGTACTGTTCCGGGAAGTACTGCAAAGGATAAAAGCTTTGGGAACAAGGCTGGCGATGAAGGCCTACATTTTTTATCTTACGGCCAACAGGTGTCCCTAAAAGGTGTACTTTATGAGCCACAGGGGCAGCGCAACCCCGGCGGCTTTGCCTATCGGGATTTCCTTGAAACGCAGGGGATGGCAGCCACTTTTTATGGCGCGGCCAAAGATGCGGCCGATCTCGGTCCTTCCGCGGGGCTATCTTACCTATGCCGGACCGCCCTGCAGACGAAGGGAAAAATGTCCGCCATTTTGCGGGCCTACCTGCCATCAAGGGAAGGCAGCCTGTTGGTGGGTATGCTCTTCGGCGAGCGCAGGGGCCTGGATGCTGCCACGGAACGGTACTTTAGCCGCTGCGGTGTGGCGCATCTGTTGGCCGTCTCGGGGCTGCATACGGGCCTTGTTGCCGCTTTCATCCTTTTCGTGTTGAACCGGCTTGGATTTGGCCGCAGAAAATGGTTTCTTTTCCTTTTAACAGCTTTCTTTCTCTTTGCTTATGTTTTTCTGACAGGTGTAAAGCCTTCTGCCTTGCGTGCCTTCATTATGATTCTCTTCGGCCTTCTGGCCTACGTCCTGGAACGCGAGAAGGATCTGCCCACCGCCCTAGCAGCGGCCGCCTTTTTAACACTTTTGTATAACCCGCTTTTGCTCTTTAGCGCGGGTTTTCAGTTTTCCTATGCGGCGACGGCTTCTATTATCCTTTTGGCCGCCCCCTGGCAAGAAGGCCTGATGCTTCTTTTGGAGACCCCCCTTTTTTCATTTTTCACCTGGCGTCACCAATTTGCCTCCCTGGCGGCGGTTACCTTGGCTGCGCAGCTCGGTGTTTTACCCCTTAGTGCTTTTTACTTTGGGGAAGTTTCCCTGGTTGCTTTGCTGGCCAATGTCATCCTTTTGCCGCTCATGTCCCTGGTGCTGGGTATCGGGTTGTTTTCAGCCCTTTTGGGCCTGTTTCTTCCCATTGCCGGTTCTTTCTCTGTTTTGGCCGCCTTGCCCCTGCTGGCTTTCATGACCTGGACAACGGGGTTTCTAGGGGAGCTAGTTTTTGCTGTTTTGGCGCTTTACCCGCCCCATAGCTGGGAAATTTGCGCCTACTATGCCCTATTGTTCAGCCCGGCGGCGAGAGGGCGCAATATTTCAGCAGAAACTCCCTTCCGGGGTTTGCTTGCCTCCCGTATACTGACTATTCTGCTTATTTTAGCGCTTCTGTTTGCCTGGTGGGGTGGGGCGTTCAATTTTTCGGGGCAGTTAGAAGTGGCTTTTCTCGATGTGGGCCAGGGTGATGCTATTTTTATTCAAACCCCTGGGGGGAGGTATCTGCTCCTCGATGCCGGCGGCAGGCCGCCTTTTTCCATGAGTAGCTATGATCCCGGCGATCGGGTCGTCGTCCCTTTTCTGCAGCAAAAGCGCGTCGGCAAATTGGATGCCATAATCATTTCCCATCCCCACGAGGATCATTTTGGAGGGATGGCTGCCGTCCTGGATAGGTTTCCCGCCGATCTGTTGCTGACCAGCTTGGCGGAGACGGATTCTGTCCAATATGATGAGTTGCTGGCCCTGGCCCGGGAAAAAAATATTCCCCAGCAAACCTTACAGGCCGGGGATCGGATCACTTTGGGTCCTTCCCTAGTGCTAAAAATTTTAAATCCGCCCGAAAAATTATTTTCCGGCGGGAAAAGCGACCTCAACGATAATTCTTTGGTCATACAGCTTTGTTATAAGGAAGTAAATTTTCTCTTTACCGGAGATATGGAAGGCCGTGCCGCAAAAAAATTGCTTGAAAGCGGTGTAAATTTGCAGAGTCAAATCTTCAAAGTGCCCCACCACGGCAGCGCTCTTGAGGAGCTTCCCTTATTGTTGCAGGAGGTTAGTCCCGATCTGGCCATAATTTCCGTAGGCAAAAATTCTTTTGGGCATCCCCATCCGGCAACGCTTTCTGAACTAATGGAAAAAGATATAGAAATCTACAGGACGGATCTTCACGGGGCCATAACCGTGCGCAGCAACGGGTATGGCTGGACTGTTAAAACCCAGCTTCCTACTGCTGCCTTATCCTTTCAGCACCAAATTAACTAAAACAAATTGCTTCTCTGGCTGGCATTGAGAATGGTAATACCTACGACTTCGCCTTTTTCATACCTAATTATTACATTGTCATCAGTTATTTCACTATCATCAGCGCGGCTGGGTTTTTTAAAGTTTAAATATAAAACATCCGCATCTTCATCATAGCTGTACCAAACATGCTTAGAGGGCATTTTCAGTAGTTGGGGGGTAATATGCAAAATTTCTTGGATATTCACATTTATCGGGACCATATTTTTGTTCTCTTTTCAATTTGTCTGATTTTCCTGGTCAAAAAAGCTGTAATAATAAAACCCATCTTGTAATTCGTCACAATATCGTTACTTCCCTTCCTAAATTTTATGCTTATACAGTATCTTTGAACTTTGTTACGGGAAAGCAAGGTTGCACGGTTATTATGATGTGCCTTTATTATGTAACAAATAAGTGCTTGATCATTGTTTTAAAATGCATTATACTTAGTTGAGGATAATCCTGTGTTGAGGATAATACAGCTTTTTATTGGAAAGGAGGAAAATGGATGCGTCTGATTACCTTTGCCGGGCCTCCTTCCTCGGGGAAAACTTCGGTCATTTCCAAGATGATTCAAATTTATCTCGATCACCACATCAGGGTGGGTGTAATCAAATTTGATTGCCTGCAGAGCAATGATGATAAATTTTTCGCCCACATGAATATACCTGTCCTCTTGGGGCTTTCCGGCCAGCAATGCCCTGATCATTACTTTGTCAGCAATATCGAGGACGTTTTTAACTGGGGCCAGGAGCTGGGGCTCGACATACTCTTGTCGGAAAGTGCCGGCCTCTGCAACCGCTGTGCCCCGCATATCCGGGATATTCCGGCGGTTTGCGTGATCGACCAGATGAGCGGCATACATACGCCCAAAAAAATTGGGCCGATGCTCAGGTTCGCGGATATTGTCGTCATCACCAAAAGCGACCTTGTTTCCCAGGCAGAAAGGGAAGTATTCGAAATGAATGTCAGCTATGTCAATCCCCGGGCCGACATCCTGCATGTCAATGGCCTGACGGGGCAGGGGGCCAGGGAACTGGTCGGTGTGCTGGAGGCAAGCACTGATGATGCGACTGTCAGCGGCAACAGGCTGCGTTGTTCCATGCCGACAGCTCTTTGTTCCTACTGTATGGGGGAAACCAACATCGGTGCCAGTTACCAGCTTGGCAATTTGCGTAAGATCAAGATCCGGGATAAGGACATGGGAGGTTAATAATGATCGTCGATCAATACTTACATAAACCAGTGAAGCTGCTTTTTGTCGAACACCCCTACGCGGAGGACTGGCTGGGGCAGATTTGTATTCTTGACGATGTGAATTGCACCTTGCATGAATTGGTTTCCCGGCAAAAGGAATCCTTCGATCCATTACAAAACATGAATGCCCGCTTGCTCCTGGAGCAGCTCGACGATTATTTGTCGGCGATGAAGGACCTCTTAAAACAGCCCCGGGAAGAAGTTAAAACGGTGGCTCTCCTGCCGGGCCGGGATAAGGATGGCCGTCTGGAAAAATTTGATTCCCTGGTTTTTTATCCCGGGGAAATTGTTGCTATTGTCGGTCCGACCGGGAGCGGAAAAAGTCGCCTTCTCGAGGATATCGAGTGTGGGGCTGATGGAAACACCCCTTCCAAAAGACGGGTTTTGATCAATGATCAACAATCATATATTAGAAAAAAACGCCGGGCACGGCAAAAGATTGTGGCACAGCTTTCCCAAAACATGAACTTTGTCGTCGATCTAGGCGTCGGGGATTTCTTAAATATGCATGCCCGTTGCTGGCCTTCGGAAGGTAGCGGCAACAAAATCGCCAGGATACTGGAGCTGGCCAATTCCCTTTCCGGGGAAAAATTTGCCCTTGAGGATAATGTGGCCCAGCTTAGCGGTGGGCAGTCGCGTGCGCTGATGATTGCCGATTGTGCGCTGCTGTCGACGGCCCCCATCGTCCTCATCGACGAGATAGAAAATGCGGGGATCAATAGGCGCCGGGCTTTGGATCTGCTGACCAGCGAGGATAAGATTGTCTTTCTGGCAACCCATGACCCGCTCCTTGCCCTCCTGGCACAGAAACGGCTCGTGATCAAAAATGGCGGGATCCACCGTGTTGTCCTGCGCTCTAAGGGGGAGGAGGAAACCCTAAAGAAATTGGAGTTCATGGACAGGCAGTTGCTGGAGATGCGCGCTCGGATGCGGATCGGCGGGGCCCTGGACGACTGTAAATTATCTACGGGGATTATTGATTCAGAATGTGCAGCGTTGAAAAGGAATACTGCCGAATAAATGCTCCGCCCCGGCAAATGGGTTATGAAGCAATAGAGGAGGCGTAAAAGTGCTAAGGATACATATACGGTTGCCCCTTAATATCAGCCCTGCTTTGGAAAAGCTTTTAATGGAACATCTAGAGGCTAACTCCCATAGGTACCGGGAGGAAGTATCACTTATAAATTCACATACCTGTGGGCAGGAAGGCACATCCGGGCAACAACCGGCCGATATTATGATCGGCTTTATGCCGGAGATCGAAGCACTGACGGACGAATATCTTTTGGAACATTTTGTGCGTATCCCTGCGGGTTTCCCCATCAGAAGGGAACTGGAGGGGCAGGGTTTTGCTGATCCCTGGGGTATCTTTCATCTTTTTGGCATCGTACCCTTTGTTATGTTCTATAACCCTGATTTTCTGGATGAAAAGGAGATCCCCTCTACCTGGGATGAGCTTCTTGATCAAAGGTGGCAGGGGCGGATCATGATGCCGGGAAAGGAACATATCGCCCCCCGCATCGTGCGTGCCGTTCTCAAACATAATAATCCGGAACGGGCCAGTGCAGTTGATGAAAATATTGTTTGCAGTGGGGTACCACCCAATGTTATCGCGGCGATCAAAAGGGGCGAATTTTCCCTGGGCATTGCAAACATTACCTTTGGCAAAATTTCGGAGGGCCTCAACATAAAGATGATTTGCCCCCGGGAGGGTCTTTTGTGTGCGCCGCAAACCGTCATTTGGAGGAAGGGGCCGGCTGAAAAAATGCTTGGGCTTGGCGAATTCCTGCTTTCAGCTGAGGTGCAAAGCCTGCTTACCCAGCAGCTCTTTTTCCCGGCAGCGCCCGGGGTCGGCCTGCCCGAAATATTTAGGGAAAAAAATGTTAAAATTTACTGGCCTGGCTGGGAAAGTTACCGCCAGGCTATCAAACAATGAAAGAAACTTGGGGGGAATTGCCCTTGTTTGAGATGCGCAATGTCACAGTAGATTTTGGACCACTAAGGGTATTGGAAAATTTTACCCTGCGCGGGGAACCCAACTGCTTTCTTTGCCTATTGGGCACATCCGGCGTGGGGAAAACGACCATCTTAAACCTGTTTGCCGGGACATTAAAGCCGTTCTGTGGCTCTGTTGTTTCCCGCGCCAGGCGACTGGCCTACGTTTTTCAGGAGCCGCGCCTGCTACCCTGGATGACAGTGGAAAAAAACATGGAGGTTGGCCTTTACAGGCTGGGAGGAGACAAAAGACGGAGGGAGGAAATGGTCCGGCAGATGCTGCAGAAAATTGGCTTGGAAAGGTTTGCCGGCTATTACCCCGAACAACTGAGCGGCGGCATGAAACAGCGGGTTTCCATCGGTAGAGCTTATGTCATCCAGCCCGATCTGCTTTTGTTGGATGAACCCTTCACCGGCCTTGATGAGGCACTGAAAACAAGTATGCAGGACTTGCTGCAGATGTTATCCGGCTGGCACAGGTGTACAACCATCATGGTTACCCACGATATCCGGGAGGCCATCAAACTGGGGGATCGCATTATTGTCATCCATGGCAGGCCCGGCCGGATCGTCCTGGATATGGCTGTCAGCAGGAAAGGGAAGGAAGATCCGGCGGTCAGGGGCGTTCTAGAAAAACAAATCTTATCGGCATTATATCTAACAGAATCAAACCTGAAGGCGGTGGAGATACATGGAAAAGAGAACCCCCATTTTTTCCCCGAGGCAGTTACAACCGGCGCTGCTTCTGCTGCTGGTGCTGCCAGTGTTGCTTGGCCTGGCGGGATGCGGGGGAACCGTTGAAAATAGTTTGCCTGAAGGTGTGGGAGAAACACCGGCTAAAGGGGTGGGAGAGGCATTGATTGAGGGGGTGGAAGCTCCTGCCTCCTACGGGCAGTTAAGCTTGACGATAGGCAGCGCCCCCGGTCCCGTTACCTATCCCCTGGCGATCATGCACGAGAAAAATCCCAATATAGTCCTCAACCCATGGCAGGGCGGTGAGAAGCTGACGGCGATGATCACTTCCAAGGAGGTAGATCTCTGCAGTACACCAATTAGTAACGCCTTACTTACCTACAATAAGGGTATGGATACCCAGCTGTTGATGGTTACCGTCTGGGGGATGCTCTATGTGATGAGTACCGAAAATGATATTGTCTGCATGGAAGACTTAAAAGGAAAGGAAGTGATTGTTTCAGGGAAAGGCGGGATACAGGATCTCATTTTCAGGCATCTTTTGATTAAAAACGATCTAGATCCAAACAAGGACCTGACAATTACTTATCTTGACATGATGGAGGCCTCCCAGCGCTTAATCTCCGGCCAGATAAAACACGCCGTTCTTAACGAGCCCCAGGCCAGCATTGCCACGCTCAATATGGAAAAGGAAAATCTTGAACTGAGGCGGGTGCTCGATCTAACCGAGGAGTGGAACAAGCTCCCCGGGCAAATGGGAAGGGGGTTTCCTATGGCGGGGATCATTGTTGTTGGTGGCAGCGGGGCCTCACCGGAACAGATCGAGACATTTGCCAGGGGCTATATCCAGGAGGCCGCCTGGATTGACACCCACGGGCCGGAGGCGGGGGTCCTGGTGGAAAAGCATATTCCCACCATGAAGGCCATGGCGGTTAGCCAATCGATCGGGTATGCCCGTCTCGATCCCCGGCCTGCACAGGAATGTAAGGAAGAGATCATTAGTTTTTTTAAAGAACTGACGACAACTGCTGATATGAGGGCCATTGGGGGAAAGTTGCCTGATGACGATTTTTTCTACAGATAATAAAAATGTTTGGTATACCCTAGGCGTCGGCCTTATCTTGTTGGGATGGCAGTTGTTTTCTGCCCATTATGGCAGGGTGATTGTCCCTTCGCCCCTGGAGACCTGGCAGGCCCTGGTGGAGATCGCCACCAGCGGAGAAATGTTGGAAAACCTTAAGATTACTTTTTCCCGGCAACTGATGGGTCTACTGCTGGGTCTGATGGCGGGGACTTTTACCGGTGTTGTAGCGGGAGTATTTAAAAAAGTTGGGTTGCTATTCCAGCCCATAGTTACATTTTTACTTTCTGTGCCGGCGATTATCTATGTGACAATGGCCATGGTCTGGTTCGGGACGGGAACGAGGATGACTGTTTTTCTCGTAGCTCTGCTGGTCTTTCCCATCATGCATATGAATACTGCCTCCGGCATTAATTCCATTGATCCTTTGTTTATGCAGATGGCCCAGATCTACCAGATGCCACCCCTCAAAATATGGGGTAAAATTTATCTTCCGGGTATGCGTGGGCATCTGATTACCGGTTTTTCCTTGGGGCTGGCTTCTTCCATGCGGCTGACGATTATGTCTGAAATGTTGGGGGCAGTGGACGGGATGGGGCAGAGGATCTATATCTCCCGTGTCTATTTGGAGACAGAAAAACTTTTTGCCTGGGTGACAGTGCTACTTGTCATTCTCGTCTTGCTGGAATTTCTCTTTATCCGGCCATTAAAAAAATGGACGCGGGCGGACTGAGGACAGCGTGCCGGTAGCAATACTGCAGATAATGCTGTAAACAATACTGCAGTTAATACTGTCAAAGCTGTTTTTCCATTTGCTATGTAGTTACATACAAGGGGGTTCAGATTTTGGGGAATAGGAGTGTGGGGGACAAGGGTGGATTTGACAAAATGGTTCGGGAGATCATGTTTCCGGTGTATCCTCTACTGGCCGCTGATTTTATGCAAAAAAGTGGTATTACGGAAGGTACCTGTCTCGATATCGGTGCGGGAAATGGTTACCTGGGCCTTGCCCTGGCCGAAAAAAGCAATCTTCGGGTTCACTTGGTGGACCCCGATCCCGATATTCTAAAGCTTGCCAGGGTGAATATTGGGGAACGCCGGCTGGAAGGAAGGGTGGGCACAGTTGTGGCGGGTGCCGGAGCCTTGCCATTTCCGGATAATTATGCCCGGCTGATCGTTAGCCGCGGTTCAGTCTTTTTCTGGGAAAATAAGGTCGAGGACTTTAACGAAATCTACCGCGTTCTCGCTCCGGGAGGCTGGACTTTTATTGGCGGTGGCTTTGCCACACCCCAACTGATGGCCGATATCGTGGCCAAAATGAAAACAAAAAATCCTCATTTTGATAAATTTGTAGAAAAAAATATTGGGCCCGGGGCTCCGGAAAGGTTCCATGAGGTCCTACGTAAAAGCAAAGTACCGGAATCGGAGGCCGGGGTTAGCTATGATAGTGCAAATTTATGGGTGATCATGCGCAAGGGAGATTGATCTGTTATATGTAAAAAAGTGCCCCGTTTGGGGGGCACTTGTGCCCGGGGGAAGATGTTTTTCCCTACTGGATATCGATCCTTCTGCCTTTGATCCTTTCCGGCTGTGCCTTGGGCAGGGTGATGGATAAAATACCGTCGCTGTACTGGGCTT
>DUNV01000149.1 GCA_012839215.1 Bacillota bacterium | reverse complement strand
CGGTTCTAGGTTCGAATCCTAGTGGGCCCACCAAAAATCCGGCCCCTTCGTCTAATCGGTGAGGACACCAGCCTTTCAAGCTGGCAGCAGGGGTTCAAATCCCCTAGGGGTCACCAATTTTTTTTGGGCGAATAGCTCAGCGGGGGAGCACCTGCCTTACAAGCAGGGGGTCACAGGTTCAAATCCTGTTTCGCCCACCACAATGGAATCGGGATCATTGAGATCCCGATTTTTTCACTTTACCTTATATTCACTGGGAAGTTTCCGGCATCCCTCAAAGTAGACCATCCGTGAAAAAGCCGCGATCAAAAAAAGCCCGCCGGGGAGGCGGGTTTTTAGTTATAACAGAATGTGATTAACTTTTAGAAAATTACTTTGTTTTTTAGTGCCCCCATGGCTGGCTGTATCCCAACTTTTGGGAAATTGTATCGACAGTTTCCTTTACTTCCGAGCCTATTTTTTTTAATTTTTCCAGGTCCAAACGACTGGCCGGGCCGGAAACGCTCACAGCGGCTATCACCTGCCCGGCGTGGTTTTTTACCGGGGCGGCAACACAGTTGACAAGAGGTTCCAGCTCGCCAAAATCATAAGCCAGCCCTTCTTTCCTGATTTCAACCATGTGTTTTTTTAATTCCTCAACGTCCGTCAAGGTATTGGCGGTAAACTGCGGCAGCCCTTTTTCTCTGATAATATTTTCAAATTCGCCTGGCGTAAGGTGTGCGAGTAAAACTTTCCCCGAGGCAATGCAGTGGGCATGGCAACGTTTTCCGATATAGGAATAAGTTACCAGGGTGGGGAAAGTGGCCAGCTTATTGACGAATACGGCCTCCCCCTTATCGAGGACGACAAGGTGCACGGTTTCCCCAAACCTTTTATTCAATTCATGCAGTACCGGCGATGTCTGGGAATGTAGATCGAGGGAGTGAATTAGGCTGCTGCCCACCTCAAAAAGTTTCAAACTGAGACGGTATTTACCGTTTTTTTCTGTTTGTTCCACATAGCCCAGATGTTCCAGCGTCAGTAAAAAACGATGGATAGTGCTTTGTTCCATATCCATGGCTGCTGCCAAATCTTTAATACGAATTTCCTCGTTGGGTTTGGACATTGTTTCCATAATTTGAAAGGCCTTGATTACCGATTTAATTAGATATTTGCTTTTCCTATCCCCTTTGTCTTTTTTTTCTGTTGTATTAATGTTTACTTTTCCCATTCATTCAACTCTCCTAAAGGTTTGCTACTGTTGGTTATTATATTACGGGCCATGTTAAAAAGTCAATTAAGTAGTGTTATTTCGGGCATTCTGCCTATAAACTTTAAAACTGCTTCGGGATCAAATCCTAGTCGAATGCATGCCGCTGCCAGCGAAAAATATTGCAAATTAAATTTGTACAGTTGTATCAATAAAAAGTACTTTACAGGCTGCGTATTTTTGTGTATAATTTATGAAAATATTACTATGCAGAATCAAATTATGTAATGTAGAACCAACAGCAAACTTTAATGGAAAAAGGAGTGTTGCAAATGTTGCAAATCAGGATTGAAGGGAGGGGAGGCCAGGGGGCCCAGCTTGCCGGGCAGATAATGGCCACAGCGTTTTTCCGCGAAGGGAAATACATACAATCCTTTGCAACCTATGGAGGCGCCAGAAGGGGAACCCCGGTCAGCTCTTTCCTGCGGGTGGACAGCCTGCCCATTACTCTCCATTGCGATATTGAAAAACCTGATGCTATTCTTTGCTTTGACTCCAGCCTTCTAAATGAGACGCTCCTACGCGGTGCGACCCCCCAAACAAAGATTATGGTAAATTCCACGAAAAATCCAGATGATTTTAAGCACTTGGGTAACTATGCCATCACCACAGTAAACGCCGTTAATATTTCTAGCGCACATAACTTGGGGAGAATCGTCAATTCAGCCCTGATGGGTGCTTTTGCCGCACTTATTGGAACCCCTGATATTGATAATTTTCTGGAGGTAGTGCGGGAAATGAGTCCAGTCAAAATAGAAGAAAACGTTGCCTCCTGTCGTGAAGGCTACGATCTGATAATCAAAGAAAAGGGGGCAGTCTAACATGTCCAAGGCAGCTAATATGTTATCTACAGCATGGACCACCCTACGCAGCGATGCCCTCAATACAGGTACATGGCGCAGTGCCATACCCACCTACCGGTACTGTCCGTCACCCTGCCATCAGGCTTGCCCTGTCAATAATGATATACCTGCATGGATAGATGGGATAGAAAAGGGTGAACTTCATGGGGCCTGGCTCAAACTGGCGGTAAATAACCCGTTCCCTTCTATAACGGGCAGGGTTTGCCATCACCCCTGTGAAAGCTATTGTAATCGTGGTCAATATGATGAAAAAATTTCTATAAGGATGTTGGAACGTTACCTTGGCGATCTTTCACTGGAGAGGGGTTGGAGTTTCCCCGCAGTGGATGTCGCCAAAAAAGAGCGGGTGGCCATCATCGGTGGCGGGCCGGCCGGCCTTTCCGCGGCGTACCACCTAAGGTTAGAGGGTTATACAGTAGAAATATATGAAGCGAGGCAGAAACTTGGCGGCTTGCTCCGCTACGGAATCCCTGCTTACCGTCTGCCGAAAGAAGTGCTGGATCGGGAAATCGATCGGTTGTTAGAATTGGGGATTGAAGTACATACTGATGTTGCTATCAACACCCCGGGAGAATATGATCGCCTGCAAAAGGAATACGATGCCCTTTTTATTTCCACGGGAGCCCAGCGTTCCAGGAAACTGGCCCAATTTGAAGACAGCTCCGGGATAATACAGGATGGTCTTGATTACCTCTATAAGGTCAATAGTGGACAAGCCCCGGGTCTGGGTCAAAAAGTGCTGGTCATCGGTGGTGGTAACACCGCCATAGATACAGCCCGCTCGGCAAAAAGACTTGGAGCAGATCAGGTCATGATCATTTATAGAAGAACTGAAGAAGAAATGCCTTCCCAAAAAAGTGAAATCCTTGAGGCGGGGGAAGAGGGGATTTTGTTCACGTTCCTAGCCTCCCCGGTTAGAATAGAAAAAGAAAACGGGGTGCAAAAGCTCGTCTGTCAGAAAATGCAACTGGGGGAAAATGATAGCAGCGGAAGGCCACGTCCCGAACCCATCAAAGATGCCTACCTGTCCTTTGAGGCTGATAGTATGATCATGGCCCTCGGTTCTGATATTGTCATGCCCAAAATTGGCAATGGTCTGGAAATACAGGATTCCGTTCTCAAAGTAGATGGGAAACAAGAAACATCCATTAAAAATGTTTTTGCCGGGGGGGATTTAACCAGTAATATCAGGTTTGTTTCCACAGCCATGGGTGCCGGTAAAAAGGCAGCACAGCAAATGGCCCAACTGTTTGGAGGGAACACTGTGCAGGGTTCCTCCGATCTCGAAACTGTTTCATTTGAGGAAATTAATACATTTTATTTTCCCAGGAACCCGGCTGTGGTAAGCGGCTCATTCCAACTGGTTGTTTCTGATAGAATCAAAAATTTTGAGGAAGTCCAATTGGGCATCTCGGAAGAACAGGCCATCGGTGAGGCGACGCGTTGTTTTAACTGTGGATTCTGCACTGTTTGCGACAATTGTTATTATTTCTGTCCTGACATGGCTATCGCCAGGAATAGTGGCGAGGATGGGCCAAATTATACTGTTCTTGATCAATACTGTAAAGGCTGTGGCCTCTGTGTTAGGGAATGTCCTCGGGGCGCCATTGTGCTGAAGGAGGAATCGAAATGATATCTAAAGGCGATACAATGCTCCTTACCGGCAACCACGCGGCAGCATATGGGGCAATGCTGGCCCAACCCAAAGTGATTCCCATTTATCCCATTACCCCGCAAACACCAATTGCCGAAAAGTTGACAGAATTCCAGCTTGAAGGGCTTTTGCAGGCAGAATTTATCACGCCTGAATCCGAACACTCTGCCATGGCTGCCTGCATTTCGGCATCCCTGACAGGGGTCCGGGTTTTTACGGCAACATCATCCCAGGGGCTGATGCTCATGCATGAACTATTACACTTCGCCTCCGGTTCCCGGGCGCCGATCGTCATGGTTAACGCCAACAGAACTTTTGCGGCACCCTGGGGATTCTGGGCTGATCAGACGGACAGCCTGGCTCAAAGGGATACCGGTTGGCTGCAATACTATGTGGAAAACCCCCAGGAGGCCCTTGATACTGTTCTGCAGGCCTTTAAAACTGCGGAAACCGTCCTGTTGCCGGCGATGGTTGTTTTTGAAGCCTTCTATGTTTCCCATGCTCTCGAAGTGGTCGGGGTTCCCACGCCGGAAACGGTCAAAAGTTATCTTCCCCCCTACGAACCTAAAGTGATGCTCGATCCGGAAATTGGCCGGTCCTTTGGCAATGTGGTCGATCAGAAAACATACTGCCAGCATCGCCAAACCCTGGATCTGGCCATGGAAGAAGTTTTCGATGTGGCGAAAAACGCTGATGATCAATGGAAAGGTTTGACTGGAAGAGGTTATGGCCTGGTAGAAAAATATAGATGCGAAGATGCGGAAAATATCATCATGGCTATGGGCACCATTTCCGGCACGGCTAAATCGGCGGTAGACAAAATGAGGGCAGAAGGCTTATCCATTGGCCTTTTAAAAGTCAGACTCTTTAGGCCTTTCCCCGTGCAGGAATTGCGTGGGATATTGGGGGGCAGGGATAGGGTTATTGTTCTCGATCGCAACTTTTCACCCGGCAATGGAGGTATTCTGCACCAGGAACTAAAAGCGGCTCTCTATGGTCTAAAGAGTGCCCCCGAAATCTTTGGTTACCTGGCCGGTGTTGGAGGAGTCAATGTAACCCCGGAAAAAATTGAAGGATTGGTCAAACAATCTCTATCCGGACAAAGTTCTGCAAAATCTATTTGGGGTTGGTGAGTCGAAAATGAAACATTATGAAATTGCCGAAGAAAGAGTTTTTTTACCGGGGCATGCGGCTTGCCCGGGGTGCGCCATGGCCCTGGCCCTACGCTATATTTTAAATACAGTCGGGCTTAACGCCGTTGGGGTTATCCCCCCCTCATGTATGGGACCGATGATGGGTGCAAATCCCTATAGTTCCATGCGTATCCCCATCATCCATAACAGCTTCGAATCCAGCGCCTCGACGGCCGCGGGAATCAAGCGAGCTTTCAAGGCCCGGGGCAAGGATGACGTCCATGTGCTGGCTTTGGCCGGGGATGGGGGCACATATGATATTGGCCTTCAGGCACTTTCCTCCGTGGCGGAACATAACGAGGATATCATGTACTTTTGCATGGATAACGAGGGCTATATGAATACGGGAACACAAAAAAGTTCCTCTACTCCTCGCCATGCTTACACTACATCTACTCCCGGCGGCAAAGAATCAAGGAAAAAGAATCTTGTTGAGATCATGGCCGCCCACCGGGTCCCTTACATTGCCACGACTAATATAGGCTATTTGGATGATCTTGTCTATAAGATCAAAAAGGCCAAAAAAATGCAAGGGACAAGAATAGTTGTTCTATTGACGCCCTGCATTGACGGCTGGGGTTTCCCCGGAAACGATGTGGCGACTATGTCCCGGCTGGCAGTTCAAACGGGGGTTTTCCCCCTGTATGAAGTTGAAGATGGTGAAAAATATACCATCAATCACGGTTCGCAGGGTATGCCTATTGAAAACTACCTGAAACGTCAGCGCCGCTACAGGCATCTGAGCAAGGATCAGATCGAAGAGATCCAAAAGGAAGTTGATCAGGGCTGGCAAAGGTTGCAGAAACTGGCAAACCTATAGTAGATTTTACTATAGCCTATTTTACCTTGGGACAGGTGTTAAAGGTGCACTAAGCCAGCGGGTCAATAAATAAAGAGGGGGCAAAAAATGGAAGTCTTATCTACATTAGCGTTAACCCTTGGGGCCTTTCTTCTTTTAATGTTTGCCGGTTTTCCTATAAGTTTCTCCTTCCTGGCTGTTATGCTGGGCTGTAGCCTAATTCTTATGGGGCCCGTAAGCGGGTGGTCGTTTTTCCTGGGCAGCGTCTTTGATTCACTGACAACCTTTACGCTAACCCCCATACCAATGTTTATCATGATGGGTTCTATTTTGTTTCACAGCGGTATTGCCATGAGAAGCGTCGATGCGTTATCAAAATGCCTTGGTTCCATTCCGGGCCGGTTGAGCATCCTGGCAAACCTTACCGGTGGTCTTTTGGGGCTACTGAGTGGTTCTACCCTGGGCACTACGGCTCTTTTGGGAACACTACTTGCTCCGGAGATGAGGGAGAGAGGTTATAGCAAAACGATGACCTATGGACCCATACTTGCTGCGGGGGGGCTGGCCATGGTTATTCCCCCCAGCAATTTAACAGTCATTTATGCGACCATAGCCCATATATCAGTCGGGAAACTGCTTGTGAGCGGCCTAGTACCCGGATTGATGATGATGAGTTTTTACATAATCATAATTGTTGCACGTACTTTGCTTAACCCTTCCCTTGCTCCCAGATATGAAGTCGCCCGTTCCCCGTTTGGGGAAGTTTTGCGGGCACTTCTCATCGACGTTTTTCCCTTGGGGCTAATCATATTTTTGGTGACCGGATTTATCGTTATAGGTGTAGCAACTCCTACGGAGGCAGCCGCCACGGGCGCAGCAGGGGCATTTTTGCTGGCAGCCCTCTATCGACGTCTAAAATGGGAAACAGTTGTTAAAACAATGCAGGAAACTGTGAAGATAACGGTCATGGTTTTTATGATCGTGGCCGGGTCCATTACTTACAGTCAGATACTTGCCTATTCGGGAATAAGCCGTGTTATTACAGAAAATATTTTGGCTTTGACAGTTTCCCCCAGTTTAACGCTTTTGGTTATGATGATTGTCATACTGCTACTAGGAACTTTAATGGACCAGGTTGCTATTATTATGATTACTGTACCAATTTTTACACCTATCGTCGCGGCTCTGGGGATTGATCCTTTTTTATTTGGTATTTTGATGCTAATAAATTTAGAAATCGCACTGACCACCCCTCCGTTTGGCATGCTGCTTTTTGTCATGAAGGGGGTAGCTACCGAAGACGTTTCTATGGGGGATCTCTACCGCAGCGCATTCCCTTTTATCCTGTCTGACATGACTGTTATGCTCACAATATTTTTCTTCCCGTCCATTGCTCTCTGGTTGCCAAGCCTGTCTTAGGGCCAATTTTGGCCCAGGGTTTAATAAAAAGAATGGGGAGGTGAGATATTCTATGATTTAACCTGTCGACGGGCGGCCAAAAGTTAACAGGCATTTGGGCCGGGGAGTTTGTGCAAATAAAATTAAACAGGGGGTAAAAACGGTGTTAAAAAAATATCAAAGTCTTTTTTCAATTTGTTTAGTTGTGATGTTGTTTATCATTGTTGGTGCTGCAGGGTGTACACCCCAGGAGCCGGCTGTACAAGAACCGGGAGGGAATGGCGATGAGCAGCAACCTGTGCAGCAAACTGAAGAAAAAGTCGTCCTAAAGGCAGTAAGTTTCCTCGAACAGACCACCAGAGAAGGGCAATGGTTTATGAAGGTGATCGATGCCATCCATGAGGAAATGGGCGACAAAATTGAGATTGATTATCTTGGCGGACCGGATGTAATTCCTGGATATGAACAGGTGGAAGCATTAGACAAGAACACTGTTGATTTCATCCAAATGTCCTTTGCCTGGCTGCAGGATCGTTACCCCGAGGCGGAACTGGCCGCTGTCATTGCCGACCTTTCACCGGCTGAACAGAGAAGCCGGGGGCTTAACGATTTCTTAAACGAAGGAATTACTGCTTCCAATACCGATGCCTATTTCTTGGGAATGTGCGGCCTGGGATATCCTATTACATTTTATACAACTTTTGAGGTAAGCAAAATTGAAGATTTAAAGGGCAAACAGGCCAGAATTTCACCCCTGCACCAGATTGCCGCTGAAAGCCTTGGCATGGAAACGATGACCACATCACCAACCGAAATGTATTCCTCCGTGGAAAGAAAAATTGTTGATGGCTACTTCTGGCCGGCTTATATTTCCGATTACGGCCTGGAAGAGGTGACAACCTGCAGATTGTATCCGGCCTTTGGCGGATCGGATGCCTCCCTATTGATTAACAAAACTGTGTGGAACAGCATGTCCAAGGAGCTGCAGGAAGAGCTCCAGAAAACGATCGACAAGGCCCTGGACAATTATTACAACATAGATGTAGCCGAGGAGGTTGCCAAAGAGGAGGCCCTACTGGAAGCAAATGGTATCAAAACCGTTGTGTTACCAGACGATTATAGGGAAATACAGATAGATGGATATCGCCAAAAGGCTATTCAAGATTTGGGCGCAAGAGGCGAGGAGTTTTTCGATAGATTTGTTAAATAAGTTCACTTATTTACAGGGTTGCAACAATATGATTATGGAAATGTAATCTTTGGGGGAGTAAAATATGATGGATACCAGTAATTCCCTTAAGGAAAAAGGTTTATTCAACCAAATTATTCACCTAACATTCATAGTTAGTGCTGTAATGATCGTTGCCATGGGCGCTCTTATTACCTATCTGGTTATCAGCAGATATCTTTTTCATAAGCCCATTGGCTGGGTTCTGGAGATCACAGAATATATGCTGCTTTGGAGTACCTTTATCGGCGCCGCCTGGGTCCTGAAAGGCGATGGACACGTAAAAATAGATCTTGTGATAAATTTCCTTCCTTCCCGGATTAAAAGGCAGCTTGAATCAATAATGTATGTGCTTGGTTTTCTCTTGTTTATTTATATAGCCTGGCACACCAGCCTGGAAACACTAGATATTTATTCAAGAGGAATCCTGAGCGTCAAAATGCTCAAAATACCCAAATATTTCTTGCTCATGATTATACCGCTGGGAAGCCTTTTGCTTTCAATACAAAATCTTCAACTTTTAGGAATAAATATTTCCCAGGAGAAAACTGGCAGCATGAGCAGTATTATTTAGGGAAAGGAATCCTATATGGGGGCGTTTCTTGCTAGTGATGCAAGGGACGCCCCTGATTTGTCTTATACAGCAAGTGGGCCAATTATTTTATATAATATCACTAAAAATTATTAGCAAGGGTGAATTTAATGTCCGTCGAATTAATAACACTATGTGAAAATACAGCAACTATGCCAGGTTTTCTTGGCGATTGGGGGCTTAGCATCTTAATAAAGGATGGCAATGAAAGGATACTGTTCGATACTGGCTGGTCAAACCATGTAGCGCTGCACAACGCCAAAATTTTTGATATCGATCTTTCGACAGTGGGCAAAATTGTTTTAAGCCATGCACACAAGGATCATACAGGGGGATTAAGGGAAGTAATTAGAAAAACCGGAAAAACGGAGATCATCGCCCACCCGGCAGTCTGGGATGAAAAGTATTTAAGGGCTGCTCAACCCCTGGTAAATTTTTGGAATGAGGATTATCCCCTGGCAGAGGAGGTAAGCGGTGCGCGAATTCCCTACCAGGAAAAAATAAAATTTGGCGGGATTCCCTTTCGGCGTTGCGAATTGGAATATTTGGGTGCTGATTTCAAACTAAGCAAAAAACCCGTCCAGGTTACTGAGAACGTTTTTACAACTGGTGAAGTGCCCCTGGAAACAGAATACGAAAAGATTGGCTCAGCTTTTTTTTATAAGGATCAGGACGTTTTCTATGAGGATACCTTGCCGGATGATCTGTCCTTGATCATAAAAACGGGGAAAGGATTGGTTGTAGTTCTGGGCTGTGCCCACCGTGGCATGATTAATAACGTAAGGCATGCACAGAAAGTGACCGGGGAGGAAAGAATTTATGCTGTAATTGGCGGCACCCATCTCATTGGCGCACCGGATGATCGAATAAATAAATCCATTCAGGATTTAAGAAAGATCGGTGTGAAGAAAATAGGCGTTTCCCATTGTACAGGCCTAAAGGCATCCGCAATGTTAATGCAGGAATTTAAAGAGGATTTCTTCCTGAACAATGCTGGTTCGATACTTGTTTTTTCCTAAAGCTTCTGCAATCATCTTTTGTAACGTAATTGCAGGGTTTTTTTTAAGCATTACGGCACGCTATGGAACGTTTTTGATAAAAATGTTGAAATTAATAGAATGATGAAGGAAACGAGAGAAAGATATAGAATTAAAATACTTATCAAATAAAAATCTCTTGACAAGTAAAATGGGGTCGTGAGATAATATAACTAAAACAAACGGTTGGTTGAAAACTACACAACATTTTATTTGCAGGCAATACGCCGACTATTTCGTATTATCCTGAAGATTTGGAATAGGGGGGTGAAGATTTAGTTTAGAATTTTTTGTTATTTGTGAAATATAGAGTTGTTTGACTAGATTTTTTGTGCAAATTGGGAGGTTAGGTTTTTTCGATTTTACAAAACGTTATTTAGTAAAAACATACCTAGGGGTGTTGAAAAATGAGGTACGCAGAGACAGGGTATACCTTGGAAGTTGATTTAACCCGGGGAAATGTTGAGAGGGTGGAAACCGATCCAAAGGAAACCGAACTCTTGCTTGGAGGCCAGGGAATCGCCGCCAAGATATTGTTTGATAGGATCCCTCAAGGAATGGATCCCCTTTCCCCCGAAAATTTGCTAATTTTTAGTACCGGCCTTTTGCATGGTACGCCTGTTCCCGCTTGCAACCGCACCGTTGTAAATACCATTTCCCCCCAGACGGGTCTGATGGCACACTCGTTAATGGGAGGTTTTTTTGGTCCGGAGCTAAAGCACGCCGGTTATGACAGAATCGTGATTACTGGCAAAGCCCCCGATCTGGTTTATTTGTGGATACACAACGACAAGGTTGAGATCCGTGACGCAACTCATCTTCGGGGGAAAGGCGCCCGTGAAACGGCAAAGCTTATCGAAGAGGAACTGAATAACCAATATATACAGGTGGCTGCTATTGGCCTGGCCGGGGAAAACAGGGTCTTTACGGCCAGCATCGAACATGGTTTTTCCAGTGCAGCTCGGGGGCCCGGCCCGGTTATGGGCGATAAGAGGCTCAAGGCTATAGCCATTCGTGGAACCAAGGATGTTTATGTTGCTAAGCCCGAGGAACTTTTCAAAATGTGCATTGACCTCAGGAAAAAAATGGCGGAGAGCAAGGACGTGGGTGACTGGATGGCCTCCGATGAGGATGACAGTTTCCACCACAACCACTTTGCCTGGGGCAATGCGCGCACGCGGCAAAAGACCTACTGGAGCGCTGAACTCCAACAAAGGTGGACAGACTGGAAGTACGATCATATGGACCGGCAGGCAGGCTGCTACAACTGTCCCAAACAATGCATTAACGTAATTTCTTGGCCGGGCTATGAACGATTTGGCTACAAATGTTATGGCAAAGATACCTACCATATGGCTGCTTTTAAAGAACTGGATTATAGTTATGAAATATTGGGAACTGCTCTTGAATATGGGGTGGACTCCTATTCAACGCCGCAAGCGGCCGCCTTTGCTGTTGAACTCTACGAAGCCGGCATTCTGACCGATGAGGATCTACCCGATTTTCCCTCTGATTCTGGTGAAAGAATCCGCTATCTTCTGGAAAAAATCGTGCGCAGGGAAGGAATTGGCGACTATTTGGCCGACGGGGTCTACAGGGCGGCCCGCAGGATTGGCAAGGGCGCCGAAAAATATGATCACAACACTACAAAGAAATTTGAACAGTTGCCCATTAAGTTAGGGAAACTGAACCCTCCTTACTTTCTCATGATTGCTACCGGGGAAAAGATGGCCATTACCCAAATCGAAGGCTCATTCCCTCAGGACCCCCTTCCCACTATGAAGGAGAGGGAGGAATTTGTCGAAAAGTGGAGAGTGGTAATTCCCGACGAGAAGTTTGCAAAGTATTTTCTGGAATGGGAAAAGCGTCATGATATTTCCGATGAGGCCTCCTGCAACATTACAGACTGGAATGAGGCAATGCACTATCTGGACGATTCTATCGGTTTTTGTGGTTTCTGCTCCTCATTCAGGGGCCAGTTTGGCGGGGGCGTGGTTTATCACATCAACAATATGCCAGAGATAGTTTCCCTAGCTACCGGCATGGATTTTGATAAGGATAAACTTTGGAAGACTTTTCAAAGGATTCGCAACCTGGTCAGGGCTGTCAATGTGAAGAGGGGCATGCGTAGGAAAGATGAGCGTCCCCCCGAGGATCACTGGGCGGTCAGGGATGAGGAATCAGAGCAAAGACTGCTCGATATCTATTATGGATTCAAAGGCTGGACAAGGGACGGTATCCCCACCAAAGAAACGCTTGATAGCCTGGACCTGGGCTTTGTCAGCGAAGACTTTCTAAAGAGCGGGATTCTGACAGGGGACGAAACTATTGCTTCCCCGGAGGCTCCGGCAGAAAAAGACGAAGAACAAAAATCAGGGGGGCGTTAACCGTGAAGAAAAAGGTAAGAAGAATTAGGGTTAACCTCGATAAATGCAATGGCTGTCGTGCATGTGAGATGGCTTGTTCCGCATTTCACGCCACTCCGAGATACAGCAGCGTTAATCCATCCAGATCCCGCATCCGGGTGGTTACGGATATATTAAACGATGAATATGTACCTATTCGCGCTACTGACTATACCAAGGCCCAATGTGATGGCAGGCGCGTTTATACTATCAATGGAAAAGATTACAGCGAATGCAGCTTCTGCGGGAGTATTTGTCCAGCAAGGGATCTATTTAAGGATCCTGATTCGGGCTTGCCCCTAAAGTGCGATATGTGCGAAAGTGATCCGCCCCAGGATGAACCTCTTTGTGTGCAGGCGTGTTCACTTGATGCCCTTACTTACGAAGAAGTAGAAGAAGAAATCGAAGAGGAAATCAAAAGAAGCGAGGTTGAACTGGGCCTGCAATCCCTTGTCGACAGATATGGATTGGTGGAGATCAGGGATATCGTTACCCGCATGGCGCACAGGGACTAAAACATTAAAGCGAAAGAAGGGATAAAATGATGGAAATTGAATCCCCCTTCAAAGAAATAGTTGATGAAATACAGGAATTAGGCGGAGATGCCATCAAGTATTGCTACCAGTGTGGTAAATGCGATACGGTTTGTCCTTGGAACAAAGTTACAAACTTTAGCATGCGTAAACTAATTCGTGAGTCAACCTTCGGTATAACAGAGATAGAGCTCGAAGAAACCTGGCGCTGTACCACCTGCGGAAAGTGTGTGGATAATTGCCCCCGTGAAGTAAGGCAGATCGATGACGTCGTCGCCCTGCGCAGGATGGCCACAGGTTACGGAGTTTCCAATGAGTTGCTCAAGCCGGTCCGTTCGGCGACAGCAAGCCTTTCTGCTGAAGGCAACCCCTTCGTCCAGGATAGGGATAAAAGGGCCGATTGGGCAAAGGAGCCGGGTGTACAACTTTTTACCGAAGAAATGGATATTCTTTATTTCCCAGGCTGTCTGCCCAGCTACGATATCAGGCTTAAACAATTGGCGCTAGCCACTGCTACCATCCTTAACAAGGCAGGCGTCAATTTTGGAATACTGGGCGTTGAGGAAAACTGCTGCGGGGAAAGCATTCGCAAGGTTGGCAACGAAGACCTGTTCAAACGCTTGGCCAAGGATAATATCAAAACCTTTATCGAAAAAGGGGTTAAAAGAATTCTTGTAAACTCACCCCATTGCTACCATACCTTCAAGAATGAGTACCCGGAGTTTAATGTGCATTTTGAAATCGTCCATATTACGCAGTATCTCTGCGAGCTTATCAAAGAGGGAAGGCTGGAGATCAGCAAGGAGTTTGCTAAAAAGGTTACCTATCACGATCCTTGCTATCTTGGCCGTCATAATAATATTTATGACGAACCCCGTGAGCTCCTCAAAGAAATACCCGGCTTGGAACTGATCGAGATGCTTGAAACGCGTGAAAATAGCCTCTGTTGCGGGATGGGGGGCGGACGCATCTGGATCGATACCGATATGGAGGAAAGATTTTCCAATATCAGAATTGAAGAAGCTGTCAGCCTCGGTGCCGAAATTTTGGTCACTGCCTGCCCCTATTGTATTGTTGGGCTCGAAGAGAGCAGGCTGGGTCTGGGCTATGAGGACGTCATACAGGTTAAAGATATTACGGAGATCCTCCAGGAAGTGATTTAAAAGGGCCAAATAGTCGCCCCAAAAAGGGCGACAGATCCGGACATTTCCGGGTGCACTGACGGGCACATAAACCTGATGAGGTGATAGAAAGTGGAAAGAGAACTGGAAAGACTTGTTAAACAGGGTCCGGCGGGCAGTGAATTTGGAGATGTAATGGTTGTGGGTGCAGGGATTAGCGGCATCCAGGCATCTTTGGATTTGGCATCTGCCGGCTTTAAGGTTTACCTGGTGGAAAGGGATCCAAGCATCGGTGGACACATGGCCCAGTTGGATAAGACCTTCCCTACCAACGATTGCTCGATGTGAATTCTCTCACCTAAACTGGTCGAGGTCGGCCGGCACACCAATATCGAAGTACTTAGCTACACTGAAGTTAACAGTGTAGAGGGGGAAGCGGGAGATTTCACAGTAAGAGTGACGAAGAAACCACGCTATGTAGACGAAACCAAATGTACGGGTTGTACTACCTGTGTAGAGTACTGCCCGGTTCAATATCCTGATAAATTCAACCAGGACATATCATTAAACAAAGCTATTCATATTTATTTTTCCCAGGCTATACCCCTTGTTTCCTATATTGATGAAAGTTGCCGCTATCTTAAAGACAAAACGTGCACTATTTGCGAGGCGGTATGCCAGAATGACGCCATAGATTTTAGCCAACAGCCAGAAAAACGGAAAATAAATGTTGGGGCGATTATACTCTCCAGCGGTTTTGAGCCTTTCGATCCCAAGCTTAGGGCGGATTATGGCTATGGAATTTATGAAAACGTTCTGACAAGCATGGACTATGAGCGCCTTTTGTCTTCTACGGGACCATATGAAGGCGAAGTGTTGCGTATTTCCGATAAAAAGCAACCCAAAAAAATCGCCTGGATACAGTGCGTTGGCTCCAGGCAGGTTCTCCCCGGTGGTAACAGCTATTGTTCGGCTGTTTGTTGCACCTATACCCAAAAGCAGGTCATTCTGACCATGGATCACCTAACCGAGACGGAGTGTACTGTCTTTCATAACGATATTCGCTCTTATGGTAAGGATTTTGAAAGGTTTTATGAAAGATCTGAGCAACTTCCCGGGGTGCGCTTTATCAGAAGCTATGTTTCCATTGGGAAAGAAGATCCTGTTACTAAAAATGTTTCTATTCGTTATTCCACCATGGACGATGGCGTAAAAGAAGAAGAATTTGAAATGGTTGTCTTATCAATTGGGCTTAACCCTCCGGCTGATGCCCAGGCGATCGCCGACAAATACGGTATCGAACTAAGCAAACATAACTTCTGCCAACTTAACCCTGAAAACCCCATGGAGACCAGTCAACCGGGAATTTTTGTCGCCGGTGCCTTCCAGGGTCCCATAGATATTCCCGAATCGGTTTTCAGCGCCAGTGGCGCCGGTTCCCTTTGTGGGGAACTCCTTTCCTACCGGAGAGGAAACCTTTCCAGGGAAATTGTTTACCCGCCTGAAAAGGATCTTTCCCGGGAAGAGCCAAGGGTAGGGGTTTTTGTCTGCCACTGCGGGGCCAATATTGGCAGAATAGTGAACGTTCCTGAAGTAGTCGAATACTGCAAAACATTGCCCGGCGTTGTTCATGCCCAGGAAAATTTATTTGCTTGTGCAACCAACTCCGCCAAAGAGATAACAGATACGATTAGGGAAAAGAACCTTAACCGTGTTGTAGTGGCAGCTTGTTCCCCCAGAACCCTGGAAACACTCTTCCGCAACACGATCAGGGAGGCGGGTATCAACCAGTATTATCTGGACATGGCCAACATCAGGGAACATAATTCCTGGGTCCACCCCAAGGAAAAAGAGGCAGCAACTGTAAAGGCCGAGGACATTATTCGTATGTCAGTGGCCCGTGCCCGCCGGCTGGAGCCCCTGCAGGAGTTTGATCTTCCCGTCAACAAGGCTGCACTGGTGATCGGCGGGGGTATCGCCGGCATGAACAGTGCTATTTCCATAGCCAAACAGGGCCATGAAGTCTATCTGGTGGAAAAAGAAGAGGATCTGGGAGGCCTGGCCCGCAAAATTCATACCACCCTGGAAGGGCTCGATGTCCAGGATTATTTAGAAAAACTGACCAAACAGGTTTATCGGCATCCTCTCATACATGTCTACACAGGTACGACTGTTACGGATGCAGATGGCTATGTAGGCAACTTTGTCACCAGCGTTGAATCTACCAGGAGGGGGCATATCAAGATTAAACATGGTGCCACCATTCTGGCCACGGGTGCTGAGGTATCCGTGCCTGATGAATACCTCTACGGCGAGGATGAGCGGGTTATGACCCATCTGGAGCTGGAGGAACAGATTTATGCAGATAATGAGAAAATTGCGGAGGCCCAAAGCCTGGTTATGATTCAATGTGTGGGCTGTCGCAATGAAGACCGGGACTACTGCAGCAGGGTTTGTTGTAGCGAATCCATTAAAAATGCCCTAAAGCTGAAAGAAATCAATCCAGAAATGGATATCTACATCCTCTTCCGGGATATCAGAACCTATGGACTTAAGGAAGATTACTACCGGGAGGCTGCAGACAAGAATATTAGATTTATCCGCTACGAACAGCAGGATCCGCCCCAGGTGGAGCCTGGCGAATCGGACGAAGATGGCCGTCCCGTTCTGAAAGTCACCCTGCCGGACTATGTCCTGGAGAAAAAGTTGGAGCTTGATGCCGATATTGTTGCCCTTGCTGCGGCTGTTGTTCCTGCCGCGGAAACTGAGCGTATAGCCAAATTATTCAAAGTAACCCTGAGCCCGGATGGTTTCTTCAAGGAAGCCCACGTGAAGTTGCGCCCTGTGGAATTCGCCACAGAAGGCGTTTATCTTTGTGGATTGGCGCACTATCCCAAATTCATTTCAGAAACCATAAGTCAGGCCTATGGTGCCGCGGGTCGGGCCCTAACCCTCCTTTCGCATGAAACAGTTACGGCCTCTGGCGCAGTCTGCGAGGTGGATGAGGATAAATGTCTCTCCTGCGGGGCATGCATTTCTGCTTGCAACTATGGTGCCATTGAATTCCATGAAACGGCGAAGGGCAGGAAGGCTACTGTTAACCCTGTTCTCTGCAAAGGCGATGGCCTTTGCAACACGAAATGCCCGACGGGCGCTATCCAACTGAAACACTTTACTGATGCAGAACTTCTTAGCCAAATTGATGCGCTGGTTCGGGAAGAAGAATCCGTGGAAGCAGTTGCCGCATTGGCCGCCAATGCTTAGATGAATAAAGATACAAAGATGACTTTTTCGCTTGATTGATACAGGTTTTAACAACAAGGGAGGGTGAGATAGGATGGCAACGGGATTAAAGTTTAAGCCGAGAATCCTGGGTCTTGTCTGTCACTGGTGAGCATATGGAGCTGCTGACCTGGCTGGAGTTTCCAGACTACAACATGCAACAGATATAAGGCTTGTCCGTGTTATGTGTACCGGAAGGATAGACCCATCACATATCCTTAGGGCTTTTTCCAAAGGAGCGGATGGGGTATTGATCGGTGGCTGCCGTCTGCATGAATGCAACTATACCACTCAGGGAAATTTCCACGCGCTGAACATGGCGCTGCTCATGCGCAAGATCCTTGGGCATATTGGATTAAACCCTGAAAGGTTAAAAATTGATTTTATGTCCGGCAGTGAGGGGAATGTTTATGTGGATGTGGTTAATGAATTTACCAGCAAAATAAAAGAACTTGGGCCGCTGGGCCAAAGCGAAGGGCTGGTTGGCAAGGATCTGGAACTAAAACTGAAGGCGGTTACAAACCTTGTTCCCTATATCAGGCTGGTGTTAAATGAACGATTAAGGGTCCATTTCGACACAAGAGAAGAATACGAGGACTTTTATTCCAGTGAGGGGTTAAATAGATTATTTGGGGAATTAATTATTGATAAAATTGCTGTCAGTGAGATAATGTTAATTTTGCGCGAAAGCCCCCTGACAACTGGAGAAATGTCCAAAGTTTTGGGCCTGACCCCTTCGGAAATATCGAGACATCTGAACAGCACGGCCAGGCATGGGCTGGTTAGATTTGAAGATAACAAATGGCGTCTTGCTATTGCCTGATTCCATAACCATAGCCGAAAATGACGAACAAAAACGGTATGGCATAGTTAACGTAGCAAAATATGCAATTATACTAGCAGCAGGGGATGGCCCGGGAACCATTCCCTACTATTCAAGGAGGTCGGGGCAAAGATTATGGACAACGCCACAATTGATCAGATTATTGACAAACACCATGGCGAAGCCAGTTCGCTTATTCAAATCCTGCTGGAAATACAGGGTCAAAATCACTGGCTTCCCAAAGAAGCATTGGAAAGGATCAGTGAAAGACTAGAAGTTCCTTTTACACGCATACAACATATTGCCACATTTTATAAGGCATTCAGCTTGGTCCCCAAAGGTCGTCATGAGGTTCACATCTGTATGGGTACGGCTTGCCATGTTCGGGGTGCGCAACGCGTTCTCGAGACGGTTGAGGATCTGACGGGAATCAAGCCGGGGGAAACGGATCTGGATTTGAAATATAGTCTGGAAATTGTTAACTGCCTCGGATGCTGTGCCTTGGGCCCGGTGATGGAAATTGATGGCACGGTCCATGGCAATATGACACCAGCCACAACAAGAGATGCACTAAAAAAATACGAGTGAGGGAAAATCATGGCACTGTTAAATTCACTTGAGGAACTAGATAAGCTAAAACAGGAACTGCTATCCCGAAAAGATCCAAACAAGCCCTGTATTTCCATCTGTGCTGGCGCAGGTTGTATTGCCTCTGGTGCCGGCGAGGTAATTGCTGCCTTTGAGGCAGAAATAAAGAAACAGGGGTTAAGTGCCCGGGTGGAGACCAAGGGGACCGGGTGTCCCGGGTATTGTCAAAGGGGCCCCGTCGTCGTTATTTACCCTGAGGAAATTTGCTATCTCCAGGTTAAACCTGAGGATGTTCCCGAGATCATTGAAGAGACCATCAAGGGGAAAAAAATAGTGGAACGTCTTGTCTATATAGATCCGGATACGGAAGAAAAGGCAACCCTTGAATCTGAGATACCTTTTTATAAATACCAGGAACGGCTTAACCTTTCCAATAATATTAAAATTGATCCTAAGAGTCTTGATGACTATCTGGCAATCGGGGGTTATTCAGCCTTGGCTAAGGTGCTTTTTCAGATGACACCAGAGCAGGTTATAGATGAAATTAAAAAGTCTAACCTGCGGGGAAGAGGCGGTGCCGGTTTCCCGGCGGGCATTAAATGGGAAGGATCACGTAATGCCCCCGAAACGACCAAGTATGTCATCGTCAACGCCGATGAAGGCGATCCCGGGGCTTTTATGGACAGGGCTCTTCTGGAGGGAAACCCCCATTCAATTCTAGAGGGATTAGCCATCGGGGCTTATGCCATTGGTGCGCAAGAGGGCTATATTTATGTCAGGCAGGAATATCCCCTGGCTGTGGAAAACATTGGCATTGCTATCGAAAAGGCAACAGAGTATGGTTTTTTGGGGGAAAACATCCTTGGTTCAGGTTTTAATTTTAAGGTCATGGTACACCAGGGGGCGGGGGCTTTTGTCTGCGGTGAATCAACGGCTTTAATGACGGCCCTTGAGGGCCGGGCCGGGGAACCCAGGCCCAAATATATTCGTTCCAACATTAGGGGCCTTTGGGAAAAACCTACTGTTCTCAACAACGTAGAGACCTGGGCCAATGTGCCGATGATTATTAATAAAGGCGCCGATTGGTTTACGCAAATCGGAACTGATGGAAGCAAGGGGACAAAAATATTTGCATTGGTAGGGAAAATTAACAATACTGGGCTTGTCGAAGTGCCCATGGGTATGCCTATTAGGGATATCATCTACAAAATAGGCGGAGGAATACCGGGCGGCAAAAAATTTAAGGCTGTGCAGACCGGGGGCCCTTCCGGTGGATGCCTGCCGGAAAATCTTCTCGATCTACCGGTTGGCTTTGATGAGCTGGTCCAAGCCGGGTCGATGATGGGATCCGGCGGGATGATTGTCATGGATGAAGATACCTGTATGGTGGACGTTGCCAGGTATTTCCTTAACTTTCTTACCGATGAATCGTGTGGTAAGTGTGTGCCCTGCCGTGAGGGCATCAGGCAGATGCTTAAAATTCTCACCGATATCACCGAAGGAAAGGGAAAAGAAGGCGATATTGAGCTTTTAGAGGAAATAGCCGAGGTAACTGGAACAGCTGCTCTTTGTGCTTTGGGCAAAAGTGCTCCCAACCCGGTTCTTAGTACCCTAAAATATTTTAGGGAGGAATATGAGGCGCATATTAGGGAGAAACGATGCCCGGCCCTTTCCTGCAAGGATTTGATAGCTTTTTATATCGATCCGGATCTTTGCCGGGCTTGTATGGCTTGCCTGAGGAAGTGTCCGGCAGGGGCTATTGTCGGGGCCAAAAAACAGATCCATGTGGTCGAACAGGAAAAATGCACAAAATGTGGGACCTGCTTTGAGGTGTGTCGTTTTGATGCAGTTAAAAAGATCTCCGGCGAACCTGTACCGCCTCCACTTCCTGAAGAAGAAAGAACTTTAACCAGAAAGGGTAAAGAATAATGGATGAAATCCTTCTTACAATCGACGGAAAAGAAGTTGCAGCAAATGAGGGTATGACCATTTTGGAAGCAGCCCAGAAAATTGGGATCTATATTCCAACACTTTGCCACCATGAGTTACTGGAACCTTATGGCGCTTGCCGGCTTTGCATGGTGGAGATAGAGAACCGTGGTCGGATCCAGTATGTCGCCTCTTGTCTTTACCCAGTGGAAAATAATTTGGTTGTCAGAACGAGATCTGAAAAAGTGGACAAAATTCGCAAGATGATCCTGGAGCTCCTGCTGGCCCATGCTCCTGACTCCAGGGATCTGAAAGAGTTGGCCGAGGAGTACGGTGCCGATAGAAACCGTTTTGACAGGGAAGCCTCCTTCTGTGTCCACTGTGGGCTATGTGTCCGTTACTGTGCCGAAGTCAAGCAAAAGTTTGCTGTTGGCTTTGTTGATCGGGGTACGAGGCGGGAAATCAGCTTTGTTCCCAAGATAGCGGCAGAAGAATGCTGGAAATGCAAGGAATGTTTCCCACTTTGTCCCACAGAGGCTTTGCAGGCGGCCTATGTTTATGTTCAGGATATAACCGCCAAATCGCCCTTTAAACTTGTTCTCTAGCAATGCAATTATTGGTAAAGGGAAGAGAAATTTATACCGGTGCAGCCTAATCGAAGCATAAAAGAGCTGGTGAAGTTTTGCACTTGCCGAGGACAATCGTTTTATGCTATAATCTAAATGAAAAGCTAGAATTTAAGTCCCTCTTTTTGGAGAAAAAGAGGGACTTGCGTTTTTAATAATGATTTTCATGAAAAATTATTTCTTTAATAATGGAATAAGTCTTCAGGATTAATCCATAATTCACTCTTTTTTAACCCGGTCTAACCCCATAAAGCAAATATCTTTTCATTGGGAATGTTTTATTATATAGCTAAAGGCAGTAGATAAAAATGATTTTGATAAATAAAAAGTAAATATATGACTGGGGTGTTTAAAATGAGGTATGCAGAAGTAGGGTATAATTTAGAAGTCGATCTAACCAGCGGCAACATTGAAAGGGTAGAAACTGATCCCAAACAAACCGAGTTGTATCTTGGTGGGCTGGGAATTAGTTCTAAGCTAATGTGGGACAGGGTCCCCCCCGAAACGGAGCCCTTTTCCCCTGATAATTTGCTCATATTTAGTACAGGCCTGCTTTGTTCCACACCTGCACCCGGGGCCAACCGGACAATTGTTACCACAATATCCCCCCAGACACGATTAATGGCATTTTCTATGATGGGGGGTTTTTTTGCGCCCGAATTAAAATACGCCGGTTATGATCATCTGATCATCCGTGGCAAATCTGAGGGCCTGGTCTATTTGTGGATCAATAATGATAAAGTTGAGCTACGGGATGCCTCCCACCTGCAAGGTAAGGGTGCTGTTGAAACCCAGGAACTGATCAAACAGGAACTGGGGGAGCCAAAGGCTCACGTAGCTGCTATCGGGCTTGCTGGAGAAAACAGGGTTTTTTTTGCCTCTATTGAACAGGGGAGATCAAGCGCCAGCCGGCAGGGGATAGGGGCTGTCATGGGCGATAAAAGACTAAAAGCCATTGCCATTCGGGGTACGAGATCCGATATCAGTATTGCGCATCCACAAGAATTTATTGAACTTTGCGATGAGGTCATGCAGTTTATTGAACACAGGCAGGCCAACCCCATTCCAGGTGTAATGCCCATTTTGGCCATACTAGGTTCCCCACAGGAGATGCTGCATGTTGATGAAAAATGGCATACAGAAAGTTTTGTATGGGGGAATGCCCGTGAGCGGATCAAGGGTTACTGGACTAAAGACATCGAAAAGAAATGGAAAGAAACCCAGGAAAGCGTTAGGACAAGGCTGATAAGCTGTTATAATTGCCCGATAAAGTGTGGGGCGGTTATTTCTGTTCCAGGAATTGCCAGCTACATGATGAAATGTTTTTCCAAGCTTACCTACACAATGGCCGCCTACTCGGATCTGGATTTTGGTTTTAGGATTGCCCAGCGTGCCACAGAGTATGGGATCGATGGTTTTTCCGGTCCCCAGGTGATGGCCTTTGCTGTCGAGCTTAGGGAAGCGGGAATTTTGACCGACAAGGACTTTGAGGGTTGCCCCTCCGATAATGAAGGCATATTTTATTGGCTTCTGGACAGGATCGTCCGCAGGGAAGGAATCGGGGATGCCCTTGCTGATGGCACCTATTGGGCAGCTAAAAAAATCGGCAAAGGGGCCGAAGAATTTGCCCATAATACTATTAAAAAACACGAGCAGGTACCTATCAAGCTGGGCATGCTTAACCCGATCTATTTCCTCATGTATGCCACCGGCGAAAAGATAAATATTACACAGATTGAAGGGCAATTTCCCCAGGCACCCTTTGCCACGATGGAGGACAAGCAGGAGTTTGTCAAGGATTGGATCCAGGTTCCAGATGAGAAATATAAGGAGTATTTTCTGAAATGGGAACCCCGGGGGGAGTTTTCCATGCCTTTTTACCCGGGCATCGAAGCATGCTGCGAGATCGTCGACTGGATGGAAAGGATGCACTATATTGATGACTCCCTGGGAATCTGTGCCGGGCTGTCATCGTTCCCTCTTAAACCCCCCTATCATATCCATAATTATCCGAAATTCATTCACGCCGGAGCAGGTTTGGAAATGGATTCGGCGGGTCTAACCAAAATTGCCAAAAGGAACCGGAATTTAGTTCGTGCTAACAATATCAGAAGGGGAATGAGGAGGGCAGACGAAAAACCGCCCGAAAATCACTGGAGGAGAAGATTTCCTGAACTCGAGGAAAAGCTTTTAGACGGTTATTATAAATTTAAAGGGTGGAACAGGGATGGTATACCTACCAAAGAATCTTTGCAGGATCTAGATTTGGCCTATGTTGCCAAGGATTTCGAGGAGAGGGGAATTTTAAAAAATGGCCAAAGTTAAAAAAACGATCAAGACAATTACTGTAGACGTAGATAAATGCAACGGCTGCCGGGCGTGTGAGATGATATGTTCAGCTTTTCACGCAGAACCAAAATATAGCAGCAATAACCCGGAAAGATCGCGTATCCGTCTTATACGCCTGCCGCTGCAGGATATCTATCTTCCTGTCTACGCCGGTGAATATGCCGAAGCCGAGTGTGCGGGCCGGAACAAATATATCATCGATGGGAAGGAATATAGCGAATGCGATTTCTGCCGGGCTTCCTGCCCTTCCCGGGATTTATTCAAAGAACCCGACTCCGGTTTGCCTCTCAAATGTGACATGTGTGAAAGCGAACCTCCACTGGAGGAGCCTCTTTGCGTAAAATGGTGTATCAACGAAGCCCTTGTTTATGAGGAAAGGGAAGAAGAGGTTGAAGAACAAGTGGAGATAGAAGATTTGGAAAGATCATTGAAGGTATTGCTCGATGACTTCGGGGAAGAAAAACTGATTGGTACACTTGCCCGTTTAACACAGGGCGAACCAAGATAAACCTGTATATGTGATCCCGTTGCAATATTACGCCTTTCTACATCGCGGGTTAGGTTTAGGTGGTTGAATCACATCTAAGGGGTGATGATAAAAAGTGGAAAATAATCTGACAGGCAATAACTTTGGAGATGTTATGGTCATCGGCGGTGGGATTAGCGGCATCCAGGCATCCCTTGATCTTGCGGCTGCCGGTTTTAAAGTATATCTGGTGGAAAAATCGCCGAGTATTGGCGGCCACATGGCCCAGCTGGATAAAACCTTTCCCACCAACGATTGCTCGATGTGAATACTTGCACCCAAGCTGGTCGAGGTCGGCCGGCATCCAAACATCGAGGTTCTCAGCTACACAGAAATCGAAAGTATAGAAGGGGAGGCGGGAAATTTTACTGTAAAGGCAGTCAAAAAACCCCGCTATGTAGATGAGACGAAGTGTACGGGTTGTACCACCTGTGTGGAATATTGCCCGGTTCAGTACCCTGATATATTTAACCAGGATATATCTTTAAATAAGGCTATTCATATCTATTTTGCCCAGGCAATTCCTCTCGTTGCCTATATCGACGAAAGCTGTATTTACCTCAAGGAAAAGAAATGCCGCATTTGCCAGAGGGTCTGCCAGAATGATGCCATAAATTTAAATCAGGCGCCCAAGAGGGAAAAAATAAATGTTGGAGCAATAATCTTATCCCCCGGTTTTGAACCATTCGATCCCCGTGTTAGGAAGGAATACCACTACGGGGAGTTTAAAAATGTCATTACCAGCATGGATTACGAACGCCTGCTGTCATCCACAGGACCGTACCTGGGTGAGATCCTTCGTTCCAGCAATATGAAACACCCCCGCAAGGTGGCCTGGATACAATGCGTTGGTTCCCGGCAGGTTCTTCCCGGGGGCAACAGCTACTGTTCGGCCGTTTGTTGCACCTATACACAGAAACAGGTCATCCTGACCAAGGATCATGATCTGGCAACCGAATGTACCATTTTTCACAATGATATCCGCTCCTATGGCAAGGATTTTGAAAGGTTTTTTGCACGGACTGAACAGCTGCCGGGGGTTCGTTTCATTAGGAGTTATGTTTCCATTGAAAGAGAAGATCCAGAAACTAAAAATGTATTTATCCGCTATTCCACGCCGGATGAAGGGGTCAAGGAAGAGGAATTCGAAATGGTGGTCCTTTCCGTGGGGCTTAACCCCCCGGCCGATGCCCAGGTGATTGCAGAAAAATACGGTATTGAGCTAAATCATCACGGGTTTTGCCACCTAAATCCGATCAACCCCATGGAGACAAGTCAGCCAGGGATTTTTGTCAGTGGGGCTTTCCAGGGGTTGTTGGATATTCCTGAATCGGTTTTCAGCGCCAGCGGGGCAGGCTCTCTTTGTGGTGAATTCCTTTCCTATCGCAGGGGGCGGCTGGCCAGGGAAAGGGTTTATCCGCCGGAAGAGGATCTTTTGCTGGAGGAGCCCAGGGTGGGGGTTTTTGTCTGCCACTGCGGCGCTAATATTGGCAGGATCGTCGATGTTCCTGCAACGGTCGAATATTGCCAGACATTACCCGGCGTCGTTCATGCCCAGGAACAACTATTCTCATGTGCCACCAACTCCGCCAAGGAAATAACAGATACGATTAGGGAAAAGAAACTTAACCGTGTCGTCGTGGCGGCGTGTTCCCCAAGAACTCTTGAACCACTTTTCCGGGATACTCTAAGGGAGGCGGGGATTAACCAATACTATTTTGAAATGGCTAACATCAGGGAGCATAACTCTTGGGTCCATTCCAGGGAAAAAGAGGCGGCCACAGATAAGGCTAAGGATATTATCCGCATGTCGGTGGCCCGTGCCCGCCTGCTGGAACCCCTGCAGGAATTTGATCTCCCTGTCAACAAGGCGGCACTGGTGGTCGGCGGGGGCATTGCCGGCATGAACTGTGCCCTTTCCATAGCCAACCAGGGACATCTCGTTTACCTTGTGGAAAAGGATACGGAACTGGGGGGGGTGGCCCGTAGGATTGGCACCACTTTAGAAGGGCTTGATGTCCAGGAATATTTGGATGGGCTTACGAAGGAGATCTACCAACATCCACTTATACACCTTTACACCGGCGCAACTATTACAGAAGCCGGCGGTTATGTGGGAAACTTTGTGACCAGTGTTAGCTCCGCCAGGGGCACTACCGAGCTCAAACATGGTGCGGCTGTTATCGCTATTGGTGCTGAGGTATCTGTTCCCACCGAATACCTCTATGGTGAGGACGATAGGGTCATCACCCACTTGGAATTGGAAGAACAGATCCATCAGGGAAACGAAAAAGTAACAGGCGCCAAAAGTCTGGTTATGATCCAGTGTGTGGGCTGCCGCAACGAAGACAGGGATTACTGCAGCCGGGTTTGCTGCAGTGAATCCATTAAAAATGCCTTGAAACTCAGGGAAATAAACCCGGAGATGGATATTTACATTCTTTTCCGGGATATTAGGACCTATGGGTTCAAGGAAGATTACTACCGGGAGGCTGCAGGCAAAAACATCAGGTTTATCCGCTATGAACCCCAGGATCCACCTCAGTTGGAAGAAGGAGTATCGGAGGAAGACGGCCGCCCTGTCCTCAAGGTTACTTTGCCAGATTATGTCCTGGAAAAAAAGCTGGAGCTCGATGCTGATATTATCGCTCTGGCCGCGGCCATTGTTCCCTCTAAGTCAACCGAAGAAATAGCCAAGCTGTTTAAGGTGACCCTGAGTCCTGATGGCTTTTT
>DUNV01000148.1 GCA_012839215.1 Bacillota bacterium | reverse complement strand
GTTTCAATATCAAACGCCATTGCTCCCGGCCGGTTCATTTCCGCCATCACACCTTCAAAATCATCTGTAATAATAACAGCTTCTTCTTCGTTTTTTAAGTTCGGGAATATCGAATCCACTTTTTCAAAAGCATTTTTCAAGTCCTGTGTCCAGATGACATCGGCCTCACTCTCCCCGTCCTGCCGCTCAATGAATGACGGATGGAAGGTAGGGCATATCCAGGCGTTATACTCTCTGTCAGGGATCGCCCAGCCCCGCCACTTCATTATCCCACCAAAATCCCCTTTCCACTTACTCCCGATGAGGGACTGGGTAGGGACGCCTCCCTGCAGAATGATTACTTTTGGCTGGTATTTTCTAATGGCTTGGATCACTTTTGGGAAGCAACATGCAATTTCTCGATCCGTAGGCGTTCTGTTAGCCCCCTTCTTGTCTGTAGGACGGCAATTCACGGCGTTGAGGCTAATGCAATCATCAAAAAGGTCTATGCCCAGCTCTTTGTATTTCCGCTGTAAAACTCGCCCCATTTTGCCCTGCCACGGTTTTCCTCTGCGGTCTTCATCTTCCCCGGGAGCTTCTCCTATCACCATGATTCCCTTTTTGAAGTTCCCGTATGGTTGCATCTTGGGGGTGAGGGCGTATTTATACAGCCCACAGGAGGCGCAGGAAAAACCTTTTATTTGTCCCTTTGTCTGGGTTTGTTCTTTGCTGAAAAAGCCTTTCATTCAAACAACCCCTTATATCTTTTACTCGTCTTTTCTAATTTGGAAAGGGGGAATAATCTCATCTGGTTTTGCTTTTTACATGCTTCTATCCTGTCCCTAGCTATTTTTACATACTTTTCCTCCTTTTCTATTCCGATAAAGTCTCTTCCCGTATTTATACAAGCTATTGCAGTTGTGCCACTTCCGATGCAGTTATCTAAGACTATTTCTCCCGGTTGCGTATAGGTCTTGATTAGATATTCAAATAAGGCTACGGGTTTTTGTGTCGGATGCAGAGATTTTTTTTCGCTCATATTGTCCCGGCTAAATTCCAAAATATTAATAGGGTATGCTTTATCATATCGTTTATATATTCTATTTCCATTAGCATCAATGCTTTTACTACTCATTTGTTGGGTGTGGTTTTTCTTTGGAAGCGGTAAAACATGAGAATATGTTTTCACTTTTCGCATTATTGGATTATATTTTATAGTCCCATTTCCAAACACAAGAACATCTTCAATTACCCTCATTGGCTGATATTTAGCACTGGATATATTAGTTCCATGTTCTTTTTTCCAATACCATGAATATTTATATAATTTTCTATTACTATTTATTAAGTCAGTAGTAAACGGCTGGCTTGCGGTCAGAACGATTGCCCCATTATCCTTAATAATTCTTTCATACTGCTCCCACAACGGTTCAAAAGGTATAATCGTGTCCCATTTGCAAGCAGTTGTGCCATAGGGAAGATCACATAATATCATGTCAATAGACTTGTCAGGCAACTCCTTCATTACCTCTAAGCAATCGCCCTGAATAATCTGATTGATCGGTAGTCTTTTCCTTTTCACAGTTCATCCCCTTCTTTTACACCAAATATTTGAAATTGAACAGTGTCTACCATCCTTTTTAACTTCCGTTCCTGAAGCCCGAGCCGCTTCAACGCCATATTCAGGTATTTCTTAGAACGGTCGATGTAAATGCTATCACGCCCAAGGGTTTGCGCTACCAGGTTGGTTGTCCCGCTGCCGGCGAAAGGGTCTAGGACTATGCAGCGGCCTTTGCCGGAGTTTTGGCAGGTGCATGTAGGCTGCCAGCCGACAGTTTTATAGACAGGGTCGGGCGGTCTCCCGCCTGCAATAGACTTACCTTGTTTGCCCATTTTTTTATCAAAACCCTTTGTTCCATCACCTCTTATTTTTTGCCACTCCCTGCTCGTCATTCCGTCTCGCTCAACCACCCTCTCCCACGGACTACCGCATATTTCACAGGCACGTGGCGAAGTTCCGG
>DUNV01000147.1 GCA_012839215.1 Bacillota bacterium | reverse complement strand
CAGTTATCAAATTGGGAAATGAAGTGTTGTTTAGCCGCTATTTTCATCTTATCCAGGATAAAAAAGTGGGCCTTGTGACCAATCAAAGCGGCGTAAGTAGCAAAGGCATCAGCACGATCGATGCCCTGCGCCAAAACAGGCAGGTCACCCTGGCGGCCCTTTACGCTCCCGAACATGGCCTGGATGGTAAGGCCAAAGCTGGTGAAATCGTGGGGTCATACGATCATCCCACGCTGGGTATCCGCGTCCATAGTCTTTATGGAGCAACGAGGATGCCTGCTGAATCCATGCTGGAGGGCATCGATCTTCTCCTTTACGATGTTCAGGATATCGGAGCTAGGACCTATACATATATTTCCACCCTAAACTACTGCATGATTGCCGCGCAAAAGTACCATAAACCGATCATCGTGCTGGATCGCCCCAACCCGTTGGGGGGAACCATCGTCGAGGGGCCTGTCCTGGAAGATCGTTTCCAATCCTTTGTCGGTATCGATAATATGCCTATGGCCCATGGCATGACGGTGGGGGAACTGGCCCTTTTCTTTAATCGCAAAATAGGTGCAGATCTGACAGTCGTTCCTATGGAAGGTTACAAACGAAATATGCTCTATCCCGACACCGGCCTTCCCTGGATAGCCACTTCGCCCAACATCCCCGATATCCAATCAGTTTTTGGTTATATGTCCACCGGCCTCGGTGAGGGGACAGGTGTCTTCCAGGCCGATCAATTTAAATGGATCGGGGGAAAAGGGCTTGATGCGGTAAAATATGCCCGCTCCCTCAACGGGGCAGGTCTTCCCGGAATAACATTTATCCCCGAACAAAGAGATGATGCTGGTGGAGTTCGTCTAAGTATCAATGATTACAGCACCTTTAACCCGGCTAAAACAGGTATTTATGCCCTGGCCACAGCATTTATCCAGGGGTCCTTTAAAGTTCCCAAGAGCAGTGGTGATTCTATTGTCATGTTTGACAAGGTCATGGGAACAAACAAAATTGGCAGCTACCTGGAACAAGGGCTCACCCCCCAGCAAATTGAGGCAAACTATGCGGCTGCCCTTCAGGAATTTAAAAAGGAAAGGGCAAAATATCTGCTGCCGGAGTACAACCCTGGCATCTCCGTCCTCGTCGAAGGACAGCCACTCATTTTTGATGTGCCTCCATTTATCGATAAAAACAATCGCACGATGGTACCTTTGCGGGGAGTTGCCGAGGCCCTCGGCGGCACAGTCCAATGGGAACCCGTGGATAGAACTGTGACGATTAAAAAAGAGGGGACAAGCATTGTCTTCCAGGTCGATGAAACCCATGCCACCATCAATGGACAGAAAGTGAAAATGGATACCACCCCGGTTATCAAGGAAGGCAGAACGATGATTCCCCTCCGCTATACGGGCGAATATCTCGGTGCCGTCGTCGATTGGGATTCTAGCATGAAAACAGTAAGAATCACAGGTAAAGTTACTCTCCCCTAAAAAATATCCGCCATGCTACTTTGTGGCAATTGTTAAGAAGGCATCCTTAACCATAGCAATGCCGGTTTTCGGGGCAAAGCTATGTCGGCATGATCACCTTTTGGCCCCGGGCATAGTGAAAAAAGGTTTTTGCCTGCTGATCGTAAAGAACTGCCCGCAGCGAATCCCCTTTTTCCAGGATAAACTCCCTTAAAAAGCGGCGGCTTTCTTTACTATCATCTGCCAGGCACCAAAGGGCAAAGGGAGCCTCGAAAAGGGACCATTTTTCATCAAGGTTCAGGGCAATAAACTGGCTGCCGCCATAGTAAAAAAGGTCGTAGGCCCGGTAAAAAAGCTCCTCGGGAAAATGCGTAGAATTAATCGATCGATTACAAGGCGAGGCCGACGTTCCAAAAACCCGGCAGATCAGCGGCCTGGCAGCATAAATGCGGCAATGCCGGGTTTTGGCCTCCTCCGCGAGGAAAGGACAAAGGAGCGATTCTTCGTTTTGCAAAAGTCCAATCCTTTCCCGAAAAAGGTTCTCAATTTGTTCCCTGGACCAATGGGCTTGCAGGTAAAGCATGATAAAGGTAAACTCTGTATAGGACATGAGGATGGAACCATAACAACATTCATTGCATCCTGGCGGGCAGAAGTATTTCTCCCTGTCCCGCACTAGATCCAAAACTGTTTCCGCCCTTTCCCGGGCAAAATCGTTCAGCTCCTGGGCCCTATTGAAAGTTCCCTGCATCTTTGAAAAATCATAGTCAATTTTTAGCCTATCCACAGCGTTCATCCCTTTCTGCTAACCGGCTTGCGAAAGATTAGTATATACTCATGTATTTTATTAATGCGGAAAACATAGGGGTAACCCAGCGGGCGAAGCCGGTTGTATTCTGCCCTCCGATCCCAGATGACAATATCATCCAAAAGGAAACCCAGGGAGACTAGCTCTGTTGACAAATCCATATGCAGCGGATAAAATTTATCCTTTTTGCGCACATCCATGAGGATGACTATGCAATAACCACCCTCCCTCAGAGAATCGAAAACCTGTAAAAAGATTTCCCCGATCGCTTCCAGAAAAAGGGGATATTCGGCAATATTGCCCAGGTCGCTGCTACTATCCCCGTAATGCCTGGCAGGTTTATAGTCTGCCGTTCTTCTCTCTTTTAGTATGTTCCAGTAGGGCGGCGAAGTTAGGCAAAGATCCACGGATTCCGGGGAAACAAATTTTTTTAACTGGCGGGCATCGCCTTGAAATACTTTGATATGGGGTGAAGAAATGTTTTCCTCCCTAAGCCGTTTCCGAAATAGCTCCACATATTTCTCGGAAATCTCCAGGCCGGTAGCCCTTCTCCCCAGCCTCTCAGCCCCGATGAGGGTACTGCCGCTACCCATAAAAGGATCAATAACCAATTCACCCACGCGGGAAAACACCCTGATTATTCTTTCTGCCAATTTCACCGGGAAGAGAGCCGGGTGGCCCAGTGCCCTTTCCCGTGGATCCTTTTGCAAATCGTTCCAGACACTGATACTGTACTTTATCCATGTTTTACCATCAAGATCATTTGCTCTTTTTTTACCCTTAGAAATTTTCCCCATCAAAATCCCCCATAGTCACTAGTATATCAAGATCCAAAAAAATACCTATTTCTAAATAATTATACAATTTTTAAAAGAATACCTCTTGCCTTCCTTTAAATATTTCGGTAAAATATGAATGTGAATAACTTTGGCACATGCTGTTCTTAGCCGCCCCATCTGCAAGGAGGTAATCCTTATGGAACTTACTTCTTACTTTTATAAGACAAGCTGTCAGGATCTAAATAAAAATGCCTTCTTTTCCTGCCCCCTTTCGCATCGCATTGTCGGCGCTATGGAAAAACTCTTGCCCGGGGTAGCAAAAAATAAATACCTCGTTGCAAGGAAAAAACGTTTTCTCCCGGAAGGATCAGAAATTGTTGTAAAAGAAATTACCAGCAGAATTGAACAAGTGCGCCGCCAGATCGATTGGAACCAAAACATACATGAAGCATCCTATGTCGTCTTCGATACGGAGACAACGGGCCTGAGGCCTTTGAAGGGGGATCGGGTTATCTCTATCGGGGGAATAGTTATCGAGAATGGTCACATAAATGAAAAGAAATGTTTCGAAGAAATAGTCAACCCCCTGCAAAATATTCCTGATGCTATTAGCAAACTCACGGGCATAAACAACACTTTGATCTCCT
>DUNV01000146.1 GCA_012839215.1 Bacillota bacterium | reverse complement strand
TTTGCAGAGAAACCTTATCTATACCGGGATAACGCGGGGAAAAAAGCTAGTAATCCTTATCGGTAGCAAAAAAGCGCTGGCCATTGCCATCCGCAACAATAAGCCTCAGCTGCGCTATACTATGCTCGGCGAGAGGTTAAATCTTGAGCGATAATGAGCGATGACATAGGAGCAGTGCTCCGGCAGATTCTCATGGCTTATTTATATTGTCCTTTGCCCTATGGCGCCTTTCGGATACGCTATTATGGAAGAAGGGGGGGTGCTGCTTCCGACCCCTGATTCCCGGTAATGGTGCTTTTTTCAACAGTGATGTGAATTTGTTACAAGTAAATACCCGGGGGAAGCTTTCCTCCCGCTGCCTCCCTGAGCGCTCTTAGCTGTCGCTGTTCCGTAACAAAAAAGGTTACTTTTTCATAAAATAATAAATAAAAAGGAAGGCGTTGCGGCGGCAGTTCATCCTTGGAGTTTTTTTATATTTTAGCTCAGAGGGGAGGGGTATTTCGTGATAGATTTGGAAATTGTGAGTGGTGTCTCGGCAATAGCTCTTATTATAGGACTGCTGGAGATCGCCCAGAGGGCAGGGTTAAATAAGAAGTATGTTCCTTTTGTCTCGCTTGCTCTCGGATTATTAACATCGATTGGTTATTTCTATTTTGGTAACACTACCTGGTTCGAAGCGATTATAACCGGAATTATGATCGGTCTCTGTGCGACCGGTGTTTGTTTTGGTGGCAGGGAAATGGTGGATGCTTTTCGCAAGCAGTATTAAGATGCATAATGGCGGTACAGTTATACGGGCATGGCGGTACAGTTATACGGGCATTAATAGAAGCACACCTTAGACAAGGGTTTTTCTTACTGAGAAAGGCCTCTTGTTTTTTGTGTTTACACAGGTCCTTTGTTTTTTGTGTTTTCTGTTTTTTTACCTTTATGATATACTGTATTGTAGAGGTAAATTATAATTAATAAAAATAATTCTGATTGCAGTGTGGTGGAAAACAATGAATAAGGATCGGTTTACTGATTTTAAAGTATTTGTCGAACTTGAAGGGGAAAAACGTATCTCCATTGATAATCTTTTTAACTTATTGGAGAATATTGCGCGATATGGTTCAATCAGCCGTGCCGCTTCCCAAATGGGCCTTTCTTACCGCTACTCCTGGGGACTGATCCGAAATGCCGAGGAAGCCCTTGGCCTTGTACTGGTCAAGAAACAGATCGGCGGGTATGAAGGCGGAGGAACAACGCTTACCGGGGACGGAAGAGAACTCCTCGGACAGTATAAGGAGTTTAAAGGAGAGGTAGATACACAGTTAAACCGTTTTGTTGAAAAAGCAACCGGAATAAAACAGCCGCCACTTACAGCGGATGATATCGCCGGTGGAGCTCTCCAGAGGCACCTGTTGCTGGCCAGCACCATGGAGCCGGTGGAAACCGGGCTGCTGGATGTCCTGGAAGGAGCTTTTTACCAGAATACGGGGGTGCTGGTAAGGCATATCTCCCTTGGAAGCGGGCGTGCCTTGCAAATTGCCGGGAGCGGCCGTGTTGACATGGCGCTGACGCACGCACCGGAGCTTGAAGAGGATTTCTTGAGGGCCGGATGGGGAAAGGCCAAATTTTCCATCATGTCCAATGATTTTGTCCTTGTTGGCCCGGCATCCGACCCTGCAGGGATAACCGGCATGGATGCCTCTAAGGGCGCTAAAGAAGCCTTTAGGAAAATTTTTCTCACCCGCTCACCTTTCATTAGCCGCAGCGATTATTCGGGAACCCACTTAAAGGAGTTAAATATTTGGGAATCTGCTGGTATTTCCCCGGAAGGAGGATGGTACCTAAGTTCTTCCGGTGTTATCGGCAACCTTGGAGTCTTGAGCCTCGCCCTGGAAAAGAAAGCCTATACCCTTGTTGACAGGGCTACTTACCTGTTATCCCGCAGTAAGGAAAAAAATATGAAGACCTTTATCGGCACCGAAGAAGGAAATGCTCTACCGGGAGAGCTGGATAATGTTTTTTCCCTGACCCTGGTCAATCCGAAGCGAATTTCATCTGTAAATTATGATGATGCAATGCTCTTTGCCGGGTGGCTGCAAGGAGACGAAGCACAAGAAATAATTGCTGGTTTTGGCCGGGAAAAATTTGGCAGATCCCTTTTTTCAACTGTTACCGATGCATAGGCTATAACCGTGACAGGGGACGGTATAATTGTCAGGGCATTCAGCCAGACATAGATCTGGGGAACTTTACGCAGGTTACACCCGATCGCGATGCAGTCTGGGGCTCACCCTGTTCTTTGTCACGCTTTCCAGGATGACAGGGAAAGGTTCCTCTATTACGCATTTGGAAAAAAAACATCTTGGCGTTGAGCAGCCTTAACCGGCTGCTTTTCTTCTCACGCCCCTACCGGTTTCCACTATTTCGGCAAAAAAAGGGTGCTTTCCTTCGATGAATTTTGTAGCTTCTTGTCGAATAACCTAAAATGCAATTTGTTATCTTTCAGCATCTGATGTAACCCAAACCCAAGCGTTGTTATCACGCCATGTTCTAATTTTTTTTTCCTAAACCTTTATGATAAGTCCACTGATTTTTATATTCTAGAGGCGGGATCTCAAAGAGAAAGATTCTCATTATCAAAGATTTTCTTGTAAACAGGCTGTCAAGCTTTTAAAAAGCTAAAAATTAACGAAAATGATATTTGACATATGCTCATTAAAAATATAAAATTGAATTGAACATAAGCCCATAATATTATTCCGGATTATTCCGGGCAAATCCGTTTGTGTGCGAATCTGGAGGAGCTTTAGCTTTTAGCTTATGCCGTTTCATACATGATGGATGTACAACGTAAAGGAGGCAGTTAATTTTATGAGGATTGCAATTTGCTCGCAGGGGCCGGAGATGGATTCAATGGTTGATAAGCGTTTTGGGCGTTGTGCTTATTTTATGTTGGTAGATACTGAAAAAGAGAGCAGCGAAGCTTTTCCCAATCCCGGTGCAGGGGCCTCGGGAGGGGCTGGCCCCCAGACGGCACAGATGTTGGGAGAAAAGGGCGTTGATGTGGTGCTGGTGGGAAACGTAGGTCCTAAAGCTATCTCTGCATTGAGCGTCGGCCAAATCAAGGTATACATGGGAATCAGCGGTACGGTTGCAAATGCTCTGGAACAATATCGTGCTGGAAAGTTAAACCCGGCAGCGGATTCCACGGTTCCTCAACATTTCGGCCTTGGACAGGGAATGGGCGGAGGAAAAGGAATGGGTGGAGGAAGAGGAATGGGCGGGGGAAGAGGCCGCGGTAGTTTTTAGACAGTCCGGCAAAAAGGGGAGGTTTAGTGTCTGGGAAACTCATTGATCCATTTGGCAGAGAAATTACCTATCTCAGGCTTTCTGTAACGGAACATTGTAATTTAAACTGTTTCTATTGCCGGCCTGAACCGGATAGTAATGTTGCAGAAATGAGCAAGGAGCTTTTAACTGTTGATGAATTTAAGACGATTGCCAGGGAGGCTGTGGCTCTGGGAATGACGAGGATTCGTTTGACCGGTGGAGAACCTCTGTTGCGCCCGGATATCCTGAGTATTGTATCCGCTTTATCCGTTATCGATGGGTTGAAGGATCTTTCTTTAACAACAAATGGTATTTTCATGGAAAGGATGGCTTTTCAACTGGCCGGGGCAGGGCTTAAGCGGGTAAATATCAGCCTTGATTCTTTGGACGAGGCGACCTACAGGCGGATAACCGGGGGCGGCAAACTCCAAGATACTCTAAAAGGAATTGAGAAAGCTTTGCAGGCAAATTTAACGCCCGTTAAAATAAACGTAGTCCTACTGAAAGGAATCAACGATGGGGAAATTCGCAACTTCTTGGAGCTGACCATTGAACGAGATATTGATGTGCGTTTCATAGAATTTATGCCTTCCGTTGGTCGCAGGGAGCAATGGCGGCGGCACTTTTTATCGCTGGATAGGGTAAATGAGGAGGCAGGCAGGATTGCTCCCCTGATACCATTGGAGAATGAGCACGGGGGGCCTGCGCGGTACTTTCGCTTGAAAGGTGCGGCCGGGAAAATAGGGCTGATCTCACCTCTTAGCCGTCACTTCTGCCATCTCTGCAATCGTTTCAGGGTAACCTCTGCTGGGGGGTTAAAACCCTGCCTTTTTTCCCCCGATGAAGTTGACTTAAAGCCTTTCATTTCCGACAGGAAAGGGCTAAAAGAAAAATTCCGGGAAGCATTACAGCTCAAGCCTGACCCGGGAAAGGTTGCCTGCAACCCTGATCAGCGGGCAGAGCAATTTCAGGGGATACGTTCTATGACGCAAATAGGAGGGTAACTTTTTCGCCAACATGATAAATAATATTACTATATTGTAGTAGAAGGAGGCGTGAAATATGCCTGGTTTTGATGGAACAGGCCCAGGGGGAGCAGGTCCGATGACGGGTGGAGGACGTGGTTCCTGTGGTTTACCTTTCAAAAGGAGCCCTGTAACCGGCGTTTACGGGCGCCCGGTTTATCCGAATTATCCGGGGCTTGGTTTAGGGTTTGGTTTAAGGAGAGGACGGGGCGGCGGGCACAGCC
>DUNV01000145.1 GCA_012839215.1 Bacillota bacterium | reverse complement strand
TAAAGGGAAGTTCCCGCCATAATTTCCGAGGATACGCCTCGATGATTCTTTCGCCTAGCGGTGTGGCTAAGAAATCGGCTATGAGGCCCGGATCAATAATGCAACATTCCCCGGGATCAAGGTGGCCTTCCGCAAGCATCTTCTGAAGTTGTTCAGAAATGGCATGCCTGTCCAGTGGCGCTGTCAACTTTAAGTGCTGCATAGCAGTATGGTAAGCTGTCCCTCTTTCAGCGGCAGAAAGCACCTTTTCCCCCAGGAAACGGGGACGGCGGAAATATGCCGGTGGGCCTGGCCCCCATATTTCATCAAGGATTGTTCCTTCACCACTTTCTGTGAGCCCTGCATCGCGGAGCTTGGGCAATTCCGAAACCGCGATCTTTGCGTAGTTCCTTGGGGCCCACTGCCGGGGGTATTGCCAGGAAAGGCGTTTGGTGATCTTAGCCGCGGTTTCTTCCCCACCAGTTGTGGTAAGTGGTTCCCATCGCCTAATTCTATCTAGGCGCTCCTGGCGCCTCTTTTCCTCTTCCCGGAGTGCCACAGTATCCTCCTCGCTAGCAGGCCCCATAATTTCCGTAGAAGTGTAAAGTGCAATATCCCAGAAAAAAAGCCCGTCTTCAGCAGCATTTGTGCTGTGTACTTTTCCCCGCTGCCTCCCATTTTTCTGCCCGCAAAAAACCGGGTGTTGCCAAAGGGCCGGCCCGATCCAGTCCAGATAGCATTCGGCTCTGGCGCGATAATATTGGGGCAGGGGCTGCGGAGCAGGCCGGGAGGCCATCTGCCAACGGAAAAGTTCCTTTTTAAGATCTTTTACAGTCGCCAGTAGAAACAACTTTTGTTCCGCCCGTGTCATTGCCACATAAAGAATACGCATTTCTTCCGCGAGGAGTTCGGCATGCAAGCGTTTCCTAATGGCATACCAGGGGAGAGTGGGCAGGATAAAACGGTGCTGTGTATCAATATATTTTGGCCCAAAACCTAGTTCCTTGTGTAAAAGAAAATGATGCTGAAGATCCTTTTGATTAAACTTCTTGCTTAACCCGGCCAGAAAAACCACGGGAAATTCTAACCCCTTGCTTTTGTGTACCGTAAGGATACGGACAACGTCCTCCTGTTCACCATGGGCGCACGCCGGTTTCAAGTCCTCCCCTCTTTCTTTTAGCTTTTCCAAGAAACTTAGATAACGAAAGAGTCCCCTTGATGGTAACGTTTCATAGGCTTTGGCCCGATCATAAAGAGCCTGCAGGTTGGCCTGGCGCTGTTTCCCCCCCGGCATGCCCCCGGCCAAATCATAATAACCTGTTTCCCGGTAGATTTGCCGGATTAGATCGACAATGGTACCGTGGATGGCTAGCTTCTGCCAGCCTTCCAGGTTATCCAGAAACTTGAGCAGGATCCGACGGAGCGGCGAAGGTAACAATTCCCTGTCGGCGGAAGCTAGAAGAAGAGCATCAAAAAAACTGGCCGATGGGGCCGCGGTACGGATGAGGGCCAGATCCCCGGCCTTGAGACCCAGGATAGGAGAACGCAAGACAGCGGCCAGGGGCAAATCCTGATAAGGATTGTCGATGATTCTCAGGAGAGAAAGCATGACTTTTACCTCTGTGGCATCAAAAAAGCCTCCGGATAATTCGGCATAAGCAGGAATTCCGGCCCGCTGCAGCTCCTCTGCTATTGCCGGGGCATAGTTTACCGCTGATCGCAATAGAATGGCAATATCGCGGTAGGCAACCCTGCGATAATTTCTATTTTTCTTATCGTAAAGCGGCAGGTGGGGATCACCCTGTTCGCCCATCAGCTTTTTGATTTGCCTGGCGATAAGCCGCCCCTCCAGGGAAGCGGTTTCCCATTCGGCTTGCAGGATTTCCAGTTCTTCCGCCTCTCCATCTTCGGGCCCTTCCCCACCTCCCTCAAAAACCCCATTTCCCCCGCCTTGAAAACCGGGGCCCTGGCGATCGATCAGCAAGAAATCTATCGTTTCCCCAGACCCCCTATCCCGACTGTTTTCATCGATGCAGGGCGGGGGATAAAGACCTCCATAGTACAGGCGGGCTTCTTGATCATAATTTATTTCCCCTACAACCTCATCCATGATTCGGCCAAAGAGATAGTTTGTTCCTTCAAGTATTTCCATGCGGCTACGAAAATTTTTATTTAGGTGAACGCAACGGCCGGGGGATGACCCCTGGCCAAAAGAATGCTGTTTTTGCAGAAAAAGTGCCGGTTCGGCCAGCCTGAAACGGTAGATGCTTTGTTTAACATCCCCAACCATAAAGCGATTGCCTAGGGGTTCCGAGGTAGAAACCAGCGCCAGAATTGCCTCCTGAACCTGATTGATATCCTGGTATTCATCAATTAGTATCTCTTTAAAATAGTGGCGATACTCCCGGGCGGCCTTTGAGGGTAAAAGTGTCCCGGGAGCACTTTTGGCATCGTTTAAAATTTGAAGTGCGTAGTGTTCCAAATCGGAAAAATCGGCAACCCCTTTTTCCCTTTTAGCTTGCTGATAGCGGGCATTAAAAGCCCCCACAAGTTCAACTAGAAAGGTCAAAAGTGGCTCATAACGTTCTAAAAACGCAAATTGTTCTTCCAAACTAACTGTAAAATAGTCCTCCTTCAGTTTTCGAAGATCCTTTTTGATCTCATCCCTGCCCTTTTTTACCTGTTCCTTGAGAACCTCGTCATAGGCATCCCCCTTGCAAGGTTTTAGTCTCCCAAAGGGGTCACGCTGCATGCAGGAAAAAAGCGACTCCCAGCCGCGATCGGCAGCCTCCCTCATTTCCCGTAGCGCGACCAACTCCTTGTTCAAGGAATCCAAATACGGGGCAGGACCCCCTGGGGAGGAGACAACCAGTAACATTTCCTGCATAGATTCAATAGCCATTTTTAGTTCTGCCCGGAATTCCTTTAGAAGGGGGCCCGTCCAGGGGTTCCTATTACCACCTCCGGCAAACCCGGACAGGAAGGCCCGCAGGCTTTGTCTTAACCATAGATCAGGAAAAGGATGGCTGCGGGCAAAGGTACTGAGTCGTAAAACTAGGGATTGTAGCCCCTGATCCCCCCGATCGCTGCTATATGCTTCCACTAAACGGTAAAAAGGGGTTTCAGGGCCCATCGTATCATAATATTTATCCAACAGTTCCTCCAATGTTTCCTGTCGAAGCTGCTCCGCTGCCGTCCCATCGAGTACACGAAAAGAAGGATCCAGGCCTTGAAGATAATAATATTGGCGTATTACGTCTAGGCAAAAAGAATGAACGGTGGTAATAGAAGCCTGATTAAGAAGAAGCATCTGGCGGTGTAAGTTTGCTGAGCGGGGGTTTTCCTGAAGTTTTTCTTTTAGGGCTACGCCGATTCTTCGCCTCATCTCAGAGGCCGCTGCCTTCGTAAAAGTAACAACAAGCAACCTGTCTAGGGCCACGGGTTTGGCCGGATCGGTAATCTTTTGGATGATTCGTTCCACCAGCACACGGGTTTTCCCCGAGCCAGCACCAGCCGCCACCAATATATCGCTCCCCCGAAGGAAGATAGCCTTCTTCTGTTCCCTGGTCCATTTATGTTCTTTTTCAGATCTGCTTTTCATCCTCTTCCCCCCTTTGCAACAGCTTCCAGATCGTTTCCTCATCGAGTTTCTGAAGCAGGTAATAGTTATTTTCCCCTAACGTGGAATCAAACTGGCAAACCTCCTTGAAGATACAATATGCGCAGGCCTTTTGTTTCCCCAATTGATAGGGATGTATGCCCACCCGCCCCTCTGCTATTTCCTTTACTGATTCCTGTAGGATAAAGCGGATCCGCCGGCGGAAAAAGTCAAACTGCTCCTGTGAAAAAACATTTGAATTTTTGTAAAGATCCCCTTTCGTACTTAGGCCCACGGGAAGTACCGGCGAATATCCTTTTTCCAGGCCGGTGTCCATCAAGCGGGCCACAGACGGATCGGCGAGGCAGCGGCCAACCATCCTATATCGTTTCAGTAGCTCCTCCGCCAGTTGTTCGGAAGTAAGAATGTTTTTGGCATCGACAAGGGGTGCATGGATGCGAAAGTAGAAAATCCCAGCGGGCAGGATATCTTCCTTCAACCACTTGGGTGAAGCCGCCAGGGCAATATCAAAATAGGTAAGCAGCTGGAGGGATAGACCATGGTATAGTTCCGCAGGATGCAGTTTTAGATCACCCGATTTATAATCGATCACTCGTAGGTAGGCTCTACCCTCCCCATCCCTAGCCAGATCGATCCGGTCAATACGGCCCATTATCTCCACCCGTCCGCCATCGCCCAGCTCCAATTCCAACGAAGGGAGGATTTCACCCCTACCAAAGGGAACCTCCACGCCAACAGGCCTAAATTGGCTCCTACGGAAATGTTCAACTATCTTGAGTACAGTATGTCCCACTGTGCTTTTTAACCTAAGGGCCAAATGGAGATAACGGTTTGAACTAAGCAGGATTTCCTTCTGAAGCTTGGGCACAAGCTCGTCCACTACTTCCCCAACAATGAGCAGGCATTCTTCCTCATCAAGGCTTGAAAAATCGATTTCCTTCTCCTGGATGGAAAGGATCACATTGCGCAGAGCCATATGGAAAAAGCGTCCAATATCCATCGATTCAAGACGGTACAATTTTCTTTGGCGAAGCCTCAATCCATAGGAAAGAAACTGGGAAAAGGGGCAGGCGCGGTACATTTCCAGGCGGGAAATACCTGTTTTCCACTGTTCTCCATAAAGCTTGCGGCTAATTTCCCTATTAATCGGAGGTTCCGCGTTACGGTAAAAGAGCCCCCCCAGAATACGGGTACCTAATTCGGACAGTTGCTCCCCCCTGGCGTACCAGTTGTAGACATCCCACCAGAAAGAGCCTATATTGAGGCCTTCTTTCCAACGGCTAAGCTGTACAGCCAGCAGGGAAAGGGTTTGGCGGGGCCGCACCAGATAGGGTAACGCTTCCAGAAAATTATTTTCCACCGGCCCGCTTTGTAGGAACCTTTCCTGCAAAAAGGGAAAAAGATCCCTTAGGTGGGCAATCAACAGGGAAGGCATCAGGGCCTGCCCTTCCTCATCCGAACGGGGATAGCTCACCCAGAGAAGCGCAGAGGGACGGGTAAAAGCCATATAGATAAGAAACTGTTGTTCCAAAAGACGCACCCTGACACTGGGGGCAAGTTCTATCCCGGCTTTTTCCAGATCCTTACGCTCCTCCTCTGTCAGGATACTTTCTTCCACTAAGCGGGCTGGCAAAATGCCATCATTGGCCCCGAGAATAAAAACACAGCAGGTTTCCTCCAGCCTCGTTCTCTCAATATCCCCAACCATGACACCATCTAATGAAGGGGGAACAAGCCCAAGGGATAAACTATCGAGCCCCGTTTCCAAGACCTGGGAAAACTGTCTTGCAGAAAGATCCATTTCCCCCATTAATTCTACCAATTGTTCGAACATATCGATAACCCCGTTATAAACCTGGGCATGTTGACGCGCTTCCTCCAGGCTCCCTTTTTTCAAATCCTCCCTGCTCCAAAATTCAAGACGTTTTTCGGCCGAGATATTTTCCAGAAGGCGAAAAAGGGCTGCCGTTTTTCCCCTGACGTTCGCAGCCTCCTTGAATTCCTGTTGGAAGTCGCCCAGGGGGGCAGCCAAAAATCGGCGGGTTTCATTGATTTCGTTAATAACGGGCCCCCTGTCCTGTGTTTGTTTATTTTCCCCCGGCGGAAGGAGATCCTCCTCCAGCGCATCCTCGGAGGAATAAATCCAGGGCTTCTTGTCTAGCCATAGGCTTCCCTGAATCCCACGGGCAAGGACATAGTTTTCTAGGTGGGAAACCCTTTTACGCCATTCTGGTTCAGTATCTTTTTCACTTGGCGCGGGGAAAAGAAAGCCCGTTTTTAGGCAGCGGAAAACACTATCGTAACGCCAGCCACGAGTCACGACCTCAACGGATGAACGGATAAATTCCACGAGGGGATGGAAATCGGCAGGCCTTCTTTGATCGAGAAAGAAGGGAATTTCATAATCCTCAAAAACTGATGTGAACAAATGGCGATAATCCTCCAGATTAGCAGTTAGCACGGCTATATCACGCCACCGATAACCGGCATCCCTCACCTGCCGAACAATTTTGCGGGCGGCTGCCTCGACCTCATGGCGCCTTTCTTGCGCTACTGCCAATATCAAAGAAGTTGTCTCCCTTTCCTCCCGCGAGGCAGGATAAGGTTTTAGAGGAAAGCGATAAAGATTTTCCTTCAGGTACTCCAAAATGGCATTGCTACCCGATGGCGCGGTCTTCCCCCGGGCAAGCAAGATCGTCTCGTAGGGAACTCCGTTGCCTGACGCCTTTTGTATAAGTTTTTGTAGGGTCAGGGCAGAGGAATAAAAAGGGCTGCTGATCGGCAATTTTTCTTCAGGAAGGTATTCCCGATCGAGGCAAAGAGTTACCGTTACCTTGTTTCCTGCTTTTAATAGGGCCTCCAGAACTTGGTATTCAAGGCGGGTAAAACCATAAAATCCATCTACCCAGATTTCCGCCCCTTGTAAATATGCCGACTCAGGTATTTTTTTTACCAGTATGACTAGGGTATCTTCCCCATCAAGGTAATGGCCCTCCATATTATGTTCCATTTCTTTCATGATTAAGGCAAGATCAGCGAGCTTGTCCTGTAGCAAAAGAGGCATTTCCCCCTTTTCTTCCCCCAGCACTTCTTTTAACGTGGCAGAGGTGAGGCAATACCTTTTCATTTCACTATAGAATTGGACAAGGTGTGCCAGTGTGCCCGGCTGCTCTCCAGCATGCCTAAATAGGCGTAGTTTATCCTTGTTTTCCTGCAATAATTTAAGCATGATCATCTTTTTTCCTGTATCATCCACAAACAGATGCCCTTTTGCCCCCGTTTCCTGCATAACTTTCCAGGCCAAGCGCTTGAAACTCAGAGCCTGGGCACGAATGGATCCCCCCCGGGGGGTAAAATTTGCCAGCCTGTATTCGGCCTGAAAAGAGGCCTGTCTGGGGATCAGGTAAATCAGGCTGGGGGAAAAGGGATCCTTTTCCAACCGATCATTGATTTCCTGAAGACAGAGTCGGCTCTTGCCACTGCCGGCCCTGCCTAAAATAAGCCGTAGCATCATTTTTTCACCTTTGCAAAAAGTAATCCATTAATCTCCAGGCAGGGTTGAAATAGGGACCCTTGGCAGCCGTTTTTTCAGAGAAAGTTAGATCCGGGCTATGAAGAAGATCGTTTTTTCTATAGAGGCAGAAAGGTACAGGTTCATGGGTGTGGGTGCGGAGGGCCAATGGGGTGGGATGATCTGCCATGACAAGCAATTTGTAATCGGAAAAGTCATCGAGCCCCTTGAGCATTTCTCCCACAACCTTTGCATCTATTGTTTCAATGGCTTCTATTTTTGTGCCCAGTTCCCCGCGATGCCCGGCCTCATCCGGGGCTTCGATATGTATAAAGATAAAATCCATCCCTTTTTGTAACGATTCCAAAGCAGCTAGAACCTTGCCGGCATAATTGGTATTAATTGTTCCCGTTGCACCCGGAACCTCGATTACCTCCAATGAAGCACAGACACCAATGCCTTTAAGAAGATCCACGGCAGAAATAACTGCTCCATCGATCCCATACTTTTCCTTAAAACTGTCCAAGTGAGGCTTTTTGCCCTGCCCCCATAACCAGAGGGAATTGGCCGGTGCAAACCCTTTTTTGCGGCGATCCATATTGAGTTGGTGTTCTGAAAGAAAAACATAGCTTTTTTCCATTAGGCGGAGGAGATCTGGCCCCTTTTCCCCATTGGGCAGGAAGGCTGTTATTTTCTGGCCGGAAATATCATGGGGAGGCGTCAGCCTGAAAAGATCGGATGGGGGCCCATTTTTCCAGATGAGGAGATGGCGGTAGCCCACTCCCGGGTAAAATTTTAAAGTGTCATTCCCCAGAAGGCGTGCAATCTCGTCTATTAAAACAGCCCCCTGAGGGGAATCTATGTCACCTGCACTGTAATCCCGCATGGTTTTCCCCGAATATGGTTCATCCTCCGAGAGCGTAACCAGATTGCAACGGATGGCCAGATCAGAGCTGCCCATTTCAATCCCCATGCCAGCAGCCTCCAAAGGTGATCTGCCGGTATAGTATCTGGAGGGATCATAGCCCATCACAGATAAATTGGCCACGTCGCTGCCCGGCGGTAGCCCCTGCGGCACAGTTTTAGCAAGGCCCATTTCCCCGCATCTTGCCAGTTTATCAATATTGGGGGTCTGCGCATACTCCAGCGGCGTCTTCCCCCCCAGCTCTTCTAGTGGATAATCGGGCATGCCGTCCCCTAGGATGATGATATATTTCATGTTTGTTTGGTTCCCCCTTTCAATGGCCATCAAGATTTTACTTTGGCCATTGGAACACATTTTTTTAGCGGTATCATCCTATTTTAACAGTATTTTCTTTCCCTGGCTATTAATCCCGGCAATATTATCAGGGGAAAAGTGTTGTTCCGGCCAACTCAGGCCCGATAGCCTCCGCCAAAGCACCAAAGAGTTCCACAGCAGTTCCCTGGGTAGGTTTTTCCACAAAAACCGTGATGACTGCCTTGTCTTCCCCTTTCGCCCAGAAACCGGTAAACCAGGAATAGTGTTGCGGCAGGCCCCCTTGAAACCGGCCGGTTTCGGCCGTTCCACTTTTACCGCCCAGCAGGAACCTGCCACTGTAGGCTGCCTTTCCAGTACCATATTCCACGACACCGTGCATCATCTGGCGTATTTTTGCCGCCGTAAGGGGCCTTAAAACGCGGATCTTTTCCCCTTCTGGAAACCTTTCAGCCAGGACTCCCCCCCTGGTTTGTAGGGCCCTCACCAGTCCAGGCTTAACGAGATATCCCCCGTTGATAATGGCCGCTGTCATGCAGGCAATTTGTAGGGGGGTTGTTTCTACATTACCCTGGCCTATGGCAGTGAGGGCCAGATCACCCAAGTAGGGTATCTCGCGGGGTTGGGGGATATGGCCTGCAGTTTCTCCACCCTGGGCTTTTTCTCCCAAAGGTAACCCGCATACCTTCCCAAGGCCAAGCCTGGTTGCATAATCGCTAATAGTTTGGCGGCCCAGT
>DUNV01000144.1 GCA_012839215.1 Bacillota bacterium | reverse complement strand
GGCGAGGATCTGGCTAAGGCCTTGGGTGTACCGGCTATCTGGAGGGCTGTGAAACCGAGGAGAGGAGCTTTTCGCAAAGCCTTGGAAATCATGGGACTTGGAGCTTCCAAGGTTGCTGTTGTTGGGGATCAGGTTTTCACCGATGTGCTCGGTGGTAACCGGTTAGGAATGCATACGATTCTCGTGCGGCCCATCGATAGGAAGGAATTTGTATTAACTAGAATGATGCGCCATCTAGAAAGGGTAATCCTGCTGGTGTTGTATCGGCGTGGCTACCTTGAGTGAAAAAAGGTTTCTGCTATTTTTTGCCGAATATAAAATTTATTATGCGTATCTTTCTCTTTGTTACAGGACTGATAATAGGCAGTTTTTCCAACGTGGTTATCTACCGGTTGCCGCGCAAAATCTCGCTGGTCAGCCCGGGGTCAGCCTGTTGTTACTGTAATAACAAACTGCAAGTACCTGATCTCTTCCCCTTGATCAGTTTTCTTCTTTTGAGGGGTCGCTGCCGCTATTGCGGAGGCCGGATTCCCTGGCGTTATCCACTTGTGGAACTATTGATGGCCCTGCTCTTGCTCCTATGCCATGCGTATTTTGGATTGTCGCCTTTTTTTTATAAATATGCTGCTACCTTGGGTCTCCTTTTAATTATTTCCTTCATCGATATTGAACATGGCATCATTCCCAACCGTCTCATCCTATTGCTGTTAGTTTGGAGTGTGGCCTGGCAATTACTTTACCCTGATGGCAGCTTGGAGGGGGCCAGCCTTGGTCTATTGGTCGGCGGTGGGTTATTTTATTTAATTGCCGCTTTGAGCAAGGGAGGCATGGGAGGCGGCGACATCAAACTAATGGCTGCCCTCGGTTTTGCTACGGGCTGGCCTTTGGTCTTTGTTGTTTTTTTGCTGGCTTTCCTTCTTGGTTCTGTGGTGGGGATATTTTTACTGGTTGGGCGAAGGAAAATATGGGGCGATTCCTTGCCGTTTGGCCCTTTTCTCTCTTTCGCCTTTTTAATTTCTGTCTTTTGGGGCCCCCTTATTTGGAACTGGTACCTGTTTTATTTGTAGGAGGATTAAAATGGGCATAAAAAATAATAACCTTACCCAGGAAACGGTTCCCAACGATATCATTGAAACGGTAAATGGGTTCTTGCGGGAGGGGATTGCCCGGGGTGCAAGCGATATTCACCTGGAGCCGGTGGAGGGAGGGTTGGTTATACGCCTGCGCATCGATGGCAAACTATATTTTTCCCATCACTATCCCCCGGAGATGTTTCCCCTAATCATATCCCGCCTTAAGATTATGGCTGGAATGAATATTGCCGAAAAAAGGCTTCCCCAGGATGGCAATATCTATCTCGAAGGAGACGGGAAGGGGATCAATATCCGGGTTTCCACGCTGCCGCTAATTTACGGGGAAAAAATAGTGTTGCGGATCCTCGATCCCGCCGGACTGATCAGGTCTCTTGGGTCGCTGGGTTTTAGCGAAGAAAACTTAACGCTGTACAAAAAGTTTTTGCGACAACCTATCGGCCTGGTATTGGTGACCGGGCCGAACGGCTGTGGTAAAACAACAACGCTTTATTCGACACTTAGCTATATCAGCAGCATGGAAAAAAATATAATTTCCATAGAAGATCCAGTTGAATGCAGGATGAAAAATATCAATCAGGTCCAGGTTAACAACAAGGTGGGCCTAACCTTTGCAGCGGCCCTGCGCACAGTTTTGCGCCAGGATCCCAATATTATCATGGTTGGGGAAATTCGTGATGAAGAAACAGCAGAGATTGCCACCAGGGCGGCGCTAACCGGACGGCTTGTTTTTACCACGCTGCATACCAATGATGCGCCCCGCTCGGTGACCAGATTGCTGGATATGGGTGTGGAACCATACCTGCTCAATTCTGCCCTTGTGGGGGTCGTTTCCCAGCGCCTGATCCGCCTTAATTGCCGTTACTGCCGGGAGGAAGTGATCCCTAGCAGCGCGGAACTTTCCCTGTACCAAAAAATGTGTGGTAATGAAGAAATGCCCGTTTTTTACCGGGGCCGTGGATGTGAGCACTGCAATCATACAGGTTTTAAGGGCCGGGTGGCCATCCATGAACTCATGCCGGTTGATGATCGGCTGCGCGACCTTATCCGGACATCCCGCAGCGGGAGCAAAATCCGCAAATATGCCATCTCCCAGGGAATGAAAACATTGTTGCAGGATGGGTTGCGGCACGCCGCCAAGGGGGAAACAACACTTGATGAGGTAATCCGGGAAACATACTATACTTTTTAGGAAAATAATAACTAGGATATGGGATGTGAGTTAACAATGGGAGATAATGTTTTTGAAAAACTTTCACTATCGAAAATCGAATTATTGTCACTAAATGCATCACAAAATGATTTGGTGAAAGAACTCAATAAGAAAAGATTTCAGCTCAGGTTATTTATTGATACGGAGCTCGATCTTGATGCAGAAGAGTGGTTGGTCTATATTTGTACTATAGATTTATCTTTTGAAGAAATAGGGCCCTTTGGCCTTAGTATTAGACTAAAGGCGTGGTTCAAAAAAAATGGGCAGGTAGATTGGGACAGGGCTCAAAGGTCGATAGATGAACTTAGCCAGCCCGTGTTTGCGGAAGCCTCAAGGTTAATAGCGAATATATGCAATGCCATGAAAATCCCCCCCATTGTTTTGTCGCCCAGGGAGATGGTAGGGATATCCAAAAGGCAATAACAATATCGTTTTTTTGCAGTTTTTGTTAGAGGAAATTGGTTATGTTTTGCGACAAGATCCGGAGGTGATCCCCATCGGTGAAATGCGCGATCTGGACAGCAGAAAAGCGAGGGCCCATTTGGTGCCTTCTGCCTTTTAAGCCGGCAGCTGGCCGCCATGCTTGATGCAGGGGTACCACTGACCCGTTCCCCTCCTTTCCCTTGGCAGCTAGACAGCCTGCAAAGGAGTTGGGAGGGATCTTGGAGGAGGTTGCCCTCAGTGTCGAAGGCGGGATGAACTTTACCGATGCCATCAGTACTACCCCCATGTTTTCCCCTACGAGACAGCATCCGCTCGGCTACCTTTTATCCTGTGACCACCGGTATTTTTTCTATCATCCTTTTGCAGGGCATGCTTTTTTCTCGTTCCCATCTTTATGGGTTTTTTCCCCGCAGGGATGGAGCTGCCGCTGCCCACCCGGATAGTCGTGGCTATGTTAAATTTTTTGCTCGGCAGATGGTATTTCTGACAGCGGCTATAAAACAATGGAGGAAGGGTTAGAGCCGGAACAGGCGCTGGTAACGGATGATACTGGGGTAGGCCCGCTGTGCAACTGGCCAACCGGATCCCGCACCGGGCTGTGCGTTCCCTGGCCAGCGATGTACATATTGAACCCCTGGAAAAGGGCATGCGCGCGCATGCGCATCGGCGGCGTTCTCAACGAGGTTATGCAGCAGAACTACCGCATGCATTCACCCCTCGTCACCTCAAGGTGATGGCCGGCATGAATATTGCTGGGCGGCAGCTGCCCAGGATGGGCGCATGGCTATGAAAATAGGTAATAGGATGGTGGTTATCCGCTCTACCACGCTGACCTCAGCTTGTGAGGGAAAGATTACCCTGGGCATCCTTGACCGGGATGCCCGGCTGATTACCCTGAAGGGGATGGGCTTTCCCGGGAACCATAGAATCGGCCCTGGCCGGCCACCTGGTCTTGGCCACCCTGCATACCAAGGGTGCGGCCGAAGCAATTACACGCCTGGGTGACATGGGTATCTGGCCCTACTGGCCTGGCCTGTGGGCGACTGGGGAGGCTACCGGATAAGCCTTGAAATTCAGTCGGCGCGTGTCTAAAAAGTGGGAACACTGGTATAATGTAGGCGGAAAATATTATAACAATAAGGAGGAATAAAAAATGCTTCATGCACTCATACGTAGGGCAAGAAAGAACCAAAAGGGTTTCACCTTGGTTGAACTGATGGTTGTTGTGGTGATCATCGGCATCCTCATGGCGATTGCCGTGCCGGTGTATAATAATGTGACGGAAAAGGCAGCTGCAGCAGCCTGTGAAGCAAATAGGCGTTCCATTGATGGTGCTGTGCTGATGTGGCAGATGGACCAAGATCCGCCTGCTACTAGTGTTCCTCCTGAAAATGATTTAGATGCCTTCTGGAAAAATTATTTTCAAAACAAACCAGAATGCCCTAAAGGGGGAGCTTATACACTTTCAACCACTGGGACTACTTGTAGTGAACATGGAGAAGAAGATGGGGATTGAATCATGGGGACGGTTCTCCTGTTTCACTTTGTAAACATTATACGGGGCTACTTGTTTTGTGTTAAATGTAGTATACTAGATTTATGAATAGGGGCCGCCTTTTTTTGCCATATTAAGGCTTTAATATCATTTAAACAAAATGCTGATTAGTGGATACATATTCCCCATGATACGGGCTTTAAATACCTGCTATCAGGCAAGCAGGTTTTCCTGTAGCTAATTAGAAATTTCGTTAAAATGGACTTAGCTGAACAAATTTGCCGAAGGCTAGCCGAGCCAGAATGGATAAATTAGTCATATTACAGGATTTTCGCCTGCCGGCAATTGTTCCCCTCATACTTTATAATGGCCTTTGCTGGGTTTTTATATGGAGGTGTTTACTCTGCGAGGAAAAAATAAACCGGGATATGCAGCAAGGACTAGACAAGTAACCTCGTTTTTGGTGATGGATATATTGGAAAAGGCCCAGCAGATGGAGGCCCAAGGGGAAAATATTATCCATCTGGAGATTGGGGAACCCGATTTTGATACTCCCCTGCCCATCAAAGAGGCGGCAATGCGGGCGCTCAAGGCGGGGGACACCCATTATACGCATAGTCTCGGCAAAATGGCGTTGCGGGAGGCAGTTGCCAATTTTTACAGGGATAAATATGGGGTTGACCTTTTCCCAGAGCAAATCATCATTACCTCCGGATCCTCCCCGGGAATGCTGCTCGCCTTTTCAGTGCTGATTGAACGGGGAGATGAGGTAATCCTGCCTGATCCACACTATGCCTGTTATCCCAATTTTGTCCGTTACTTGGAGGGGCGGCCCATCTTTATTCCCGTTCGCGCCGAAACGGGTTTTAAATATCTGCCCATTGATGTGGAAAAGGCTATCAATGCCAGGACGGCATTTATAATGCTTAATTCCCCTGCCAACCCGACGGGTTCTGTCCTTAGTGCCCGGGATTTGCAGGAACTGGCCGCACTGGGCCAGATGATCGTTTCTGATGAAATCTATGCTGGGCTCGTTTACGGCGAAAAGCAGCACAGCATTCTGGAATATACCAGGAAAGCCTTTGTTATTGGCGGTTTTTCCAAGGTTTATGCCATGACCGGCTGGCGCCTAGGCTATATTATCGCCCCGCAGGAATATATCCGGCCCCAGCAGAAACTCCTACAAAACTTCTTTATCAGCGCTTCATCCTTTGTTCAGCAGGCCGCCATTACCGCCCTAGAGGATTGCGACAGCCATGTCACCTCCATGGTGGAGGTTTATGATCGCCGCCGCCGTTATTTGTTAGAGCGCCTGAGAAAAGCAGGTATTGCACCCCCCATCGATCCCCAAGGTGCCTTTTATGTGTTGGCCAATGTGGGCGAGTATACCACTGATTCCCTTTCCTTTGCCCTAGATATCCTAGAAAAGGCCAAAATTGCCGTAGCCCCGGGGATCGATTTTGGTCAGCGCGGGGAAGGCCATCTGCGTCTTTCCTATGCCAATACCCTGGAAAATATAGAAGAAGGCATGAACCGTCTGGAAACATATCTAAACAATGTTAAAGGCTGAAAACAGGCGATCCAAAACATAAAAATGTAATAATAGCCCAGAGTGGGGATATAAATTTAACGGGGAGGGGGGAGGCAGCATGACGGGGGTGCTTATTGCCCTATTCGGGAGGGTTTCTTTTAGGGGGGACTCCCTGTAGGGTCTTGTTATTGCCCGTGATGGATTAGATGTAATTAGCGGTGGGACCACAGTAAAATTCCGGGGAATTGAAAATTATATAACCGATCCCGATGGTTATCCCTTTTGACCTTTTTTGCGAGGTAAATTACCATTGTTTCATGGCCTAAGGGGTGGACATAATAGACATCTATCATTTTTTGGATAAGGCAGTCCAAAGAAATGCTTCTGATCTGCATCTTACCGCCGGGGCTCGCCCTACTTTGCGTATTGATGGCGAGCTGGTTTCCCTAGAAGATTATGTGCTGAAACCGGAAGACACCCGGCGGTTGGCGGGGCAGATCCTGACGGATGAGCAGGCCAGCCTTTTTGCAGAAAGGGGCGAGCTTGATTTTTCATATGGCAATGCTGAGCTGGGGAGTTTTCGTGTGAACATTTATCGCCAGCGGGGCTCTACCGGGCTAGCCATGAGGGTGGTCAGTAAGCTGATTCCTTCGCTTGATTCCTTGGGGCTTCCGGAAACCGTTTCTACCCTGGCCCGTCGCAGCCAGGGTTTAATTTTGGTGACAGGCCCGGCGGGGAGCGGCAAATCGACGACCATTGCTGCCATGATCGACCTCATCAATGAGGAAAGGGCCTGTCATATAGTAACTCTAGAGGACCCTATCGAATATTTGCATACCAACAAAAAAAGCATCATCAACCAGCGGGAAATTGGCCGCGATAGCCGATCATTTCCCGGGGCCTTGCGGGCGGCGCTGCGCCAGGATCCTGATGTAATTATGGTGGGTGAAATGCGCGATCTGGAAACCATCTCCATTGCCATTACCGCGGCTGAAACGGGACACCTGGTGTTGGCTACCCTGCATACAGCAAGTGCCCCCCAGACGGTAGAGCGCATCATTGATGCCTTCCCGCCCAATCAGCAGCAACAGGTACGCATTCAACTTTCAAGCACCCTGGCCGGTGTTATTTCGCAACGACTCCTGCGCCGCAAGGGGGGCGGAGGCCGCTTGGCTGCCCTGGAAATCCTCATCAGTACGTTAGCGGTGCGTAACCTTATTAGGGAAAGAAAGTTGCACCAGATCTATTCGGCAATGCAGACAGGGGGACGTTTTGGCATGCAGACGATGGATAAGGCCTTACAGGAACTTTACAAAAATATGTTGATCGATGCCGATGAGGTCAGACGGTATGCTGCTGATTTAGAGGTCGTAGAGCGTTTTTTGCAACAAAGTGACAATGGGCAGGATCGGTAAACAATACCCAAGAGGATCCAAATTAAACGATTACAGCAAATGTTCCCAATTCCAGACAGTATTTTTCTGGTTACTTCTGTTTACCGACATAAAAAGTGTTTAATCTTGCAGGGAAATTCACTCCTAAGGACGAATTTCTTATTATTTGATGCATATATTGACAGCTTGATAGCTTGGAAATTGATCGCATCGGGGTGCCGGGCGGGGGGGTACTATTTTACGTGGGCGAAAAACAATTGAGGATAACATTTTGGGGAGTCCGGGGATCCCGCCCGATTCCGGGAAAAGACACGGTAATTTTTGGTGGCAATACCCCCTGTGTAACAGTGGAGGCGGGCGAAACGCTGATCATTTTGGATGCGGGTACGGGCATCAGTAATTTGGGGGACTACCTTATGGAAACAAGAGGGAAGGTGGAAGCTCATCTGTTTGTTACCCATCTGCACTGGGATCATATCCATGGTTTCCCCTTTTTTATGCCGGCCTATTCCCCGCAAAGCAAACTCTACCTCTATGGACCAGGGAAAATGGATCGCACCTTTGTCAGTCTTATGCGGGGGCAGATGTCCTATCCCTATTTCCCGGTCCTGTTTGAAAACCTAAAGGCCAGGATATATCTGAAAGATGTTGCCGGCCATGAACGCCTGAAAATTGCCAATGACCTGCAAATTAGCACTACTAACAATAACCATCCCGGCGGTTGCCTTTCTTATCGCATAGATTATGGCGACAAATCATGTTGTTATTTTACCGATACGGAACACTATCGCCAGGTAGATTCCAACTTGAAAAAACTGGCTGAAGGCGCCGATGTGATGATTTATGACAGCAATTTTACCGATGCGGAATATGAGGGTTTTGATAAATTTGATACAAAGGTTGGCTGGGGGCACTCCACCTGGCAGGAGGGAATTAAACTGGCTCGTTCGGCGGATGTTTCTCAGTTAGTTTTTTTTCATCATGCAACACACCGGACCGATAGGCAGCTTTTTCAAATCGAGAAGGAGGCCCAAGGGCTTTTTAAAAATTGCCGGGCGGCAGCCGAGGGCAGTACCATTATTTTATAGGGCGAATTCCACAATTAAACAGGACTACAAAGGAGACTCTGAGATTAATGTTGAGGGTATGGGGTTTCGGGATAATGCAGCGTCTGCAAAGGCTGTCTTTTTTGCAACAGCGGCGCCCGGGGGTCCAGGACTTTATGACTTTTAGCCAACAATTTGCTGCCATGCTTGCTGCGGGTATACCGGTGCTGACGGGCTTGGAAATATTGGGTGAACAGACTGAATCCCGCTGGCTTAGGAATGGAATAAAGGCGGCTGCCAGGCGGGTTGAGCAGGGCAACACCTTGACTGAGGCCCTCCAGCAGGAAGGGAAACTTTTTTCACCTTTTTTTTTGGGTATGATCGAGGCGGGTGAAGCGGCAGGGATCCTTGATCAGACCATGCAGCGCCTGGCCTTGCATTTTAAGAATAGGCATGATTTGGAGCAAAAGATTAGGACGGCGACTATCTACCCGAAATTTGTTTTTTTATTCATTTTGGGGGTGGCCGCCTTTTTGTTAACCTTTATTGTTCCGGCCTTTGCCGATACTTTTCAAGGCATGGGGGCGAAAATTCCTTTGCCAACGAGGTTGTTGATTGTTATGGGGAAGGGGTTAAGAACTTATTGGTATTTATTATTTTTAGCAGGGATAGTTTTTTATCTACTTTATCTCCGTGTGGCCAAAACTAAAAAGGGTGTTTTCTATTTGGACTGGCTTCGGTTGCGCCTGCCCCTTTTTGGTCACCTTTATTACAAAATGATGCTGGCACAGTTTTGCCAAATTTTCAGTGCTATGCTCGGCAGCGGTGTGGATATTCTGAGGGCCCTTGACTTGTTAAAAAACGTCGTCAATAACAGTGTTTTCCACGAGCGTATCCAGGGAATT
>DUNV01000143.1 GCA_012839215.1 Bacillota bacterium | reverse complement strand
CCCTAAGCAGTTTTAAGAAACCCGGCAAATTCATTCAGTCAGGTTCTGTGTTTCTTTCAGCATGGTGGCAGGTTTTTTACATAGAAACGAAAGGAACATGGCGACTGCAGAAATCATCAATAATAGAATAAAAGTAGAGTGAAAATCCCCTTGTAGTTCAAAAAGATGCCCGGCAATCAGCGGGAAAACCCCAGCAGCCGCTAGCCCGGTAAAAACCAATCCAAAATTGAAACCAAAATTTTTATCCCCAAAATAACTTACTGTCACAGCGGGAAAAAGACTGTAGAGTCCTCCATAAGTCAGGGCTAGGATGGATAAGGTCAATCCCATGATTGCTGGGGTCTGAACGAACAGGATATAGAGAAGAACTAGGGTTTTTATGCCGAAAACCAAAGTTATTGCCTTGTTTCGTCCGATCCGATCGGAAAGCCAGCCCGCTACCAATCTTCCTATGGCATTGAAAAAGGCAAAAAGGGCAACCATAATATATCCTTTCTCAAAGCCTGTTTGTACCTCTACAATACGGGTTAAATGTGTCACAAAGGTAATCCCCACACCGGTCGAAAAGCAAAACATAAACCACAGCAGATAAAATTGAGGGTAGTGGAGGATTTGCGTCAGATGCTTTTCGTTATTACCTGTCCTAGAAGCTGCGATTTGCGAGCTGGGTAGCTGATGGGGGTCTTTAACCAATTGCGCCAGGAGGAAGATACCTATGAGGACAGTGATACCAACGAACAAAAAAGCCTTTTTCAGGCTTTGTTCAACCAACATATTTACCACCGGTGCCATGACTACAGCTGAAAGGCCCATGCCGAAAACGACAATACCTGTTACTAAACCTTTTTTCTGCATAGGGAACCATATGATCGCTGCCGGGGTTACCGAGGCATAGCAACACGCTACGCCAATGCCCACCAATAGGCCCCAGGTGATAGCCAGGCTGTAAGGGGCCAAAAGAAAAGAGCTCAAAATAAAGGATAAACCAATAAATATGCCGCCGATGCTAATGACTAGACGAGGGCCCATACGATCATACATTCTGCCGGTAGCAACCATTAACAGGGCATAACAAAAAATAAAAACTGTATAAGGGAAAGCTGCTTGGGTCTGGGTCCAACCCAGTTCACAGACCAGCCCGCTGGCGAATATACTCCAGGAATAAGTAATTCCGCTGAGAAAGGTAATACTTGCGCAAACTATGGTTACTTTCCAACCCTGATACAATTATCCAAACCCCTCCTTTAAAGTGCACGTTTGTTTACCCCCTGTTGTAGGGGGTACCTATTTCCTTAAAGGGGGGTTACCAAGGTTGATGAGCAACCTACGGGCATTGCCGGAGAAAATTAGATCCTTTTCATCTTGCTGAATATTTAAAGCCTCAACATCGCCTATGGCCCGTGGCAAATCACCAATTACATGAGGATAGTCGCTCCCAAGCACGATTTGGGACGCACCTACAGTTTCATAGGCCTCTTGTAGTGCCGGGCGGTGAAAGGAAACTGCATCATAATACATTTTTTTGAGGTAATGTTCTGGCGGGTGGGGGCATTTTTTGCGGGATTCAGCATAGGCCCTCCATCCATTATTGAGCCTTTCCCAAAGAAAAGGGAGTGTTCCACCGGTGTGAGGCAATATCAGCTGAAGATCCGGGATACGTTCCAGAACCCCGCTAAAAATCATTCTTGCAACAGTAAGTGTGGTATCAAATACGAAACCTACAAGGGGGGCAAGGCCGAGATCCCCCATTAGTTCTTTTCCCCAAGGGCTCATGGGGTGTAGAAAAACGGGAGCATTCCGCTGTGCTGCCAGCGTAAAGAAATCTTCAAAGCGTGCATCATCTAAATATTTACCTAAAATATTGGTGCCTACTGCAACTCCATTCATTTTTAACTCGTCCAGGGCATAAGTTAATTCATCTATGGCCAGATCGGGATGATTAAGGGGTACACTGGCAAAGGATAAAAAGCGTTCCGGAAAACGGGAAACGATTTTAGCAAATTCTTCATTGCTGGCCCGCGCCAATTCTTTGGCAAGGACAGGATCATCAAAATACACATTGGGAGTTGTCAGTGAGAGAACATGTATATCTACACCTGCTTTGTCCATATCCTCAAGGCGTACAGTGAGATCCGTCATGGCCTCTGTTATTGTTACAATACGTGCTCCTTTATCGGTCATGATCTTTCTTCCGTCGGCATCATCCGAAAAATCAACTATCTTTTTTTCTTGGAGAATTCTAAGGTACTCCTGGGGATAATGGTGGTTATGGAAATCTACTTTCATTTTTTGGCAGTAACCGATACCTGCAAAGGTTACTGCATTCTCCCTCCTTTAGTTTTATTGTGCACAACAATTTACTTATTCCTTGATCGGGTAAAATACTTTGGCAATAAACCCTCCCTTCCAAACATGCCCGTTCTAATTGGGGTTACTTCTCAAAGGTATGGCCTAAATAATTACTGATTTCCTTGCTAACCCGTAAGACCACTTTTCCTATCGAAGGTATTCGCTCAGGTATAATGCGATGAGTAAACCCTGGCACCCCCACCGCGCCCCATACTTTGCCCCGGTAATCCCAAAAGGGTGCGGCTATAGAAACGATACCAGAAAACCTTTCCTCGTGATCTATGGAGTAGCCCCTTTTTCTGATTTCAGCGAATTCATTTTCAAGACGATCAATATCAGTAATAGTATTACAGGTAAAAGCGTGTAATTTTCTTTGCGATAATATATGCAATCTTTCCTCCTTGGGAAGATGTGCCAGAATAGCTTTTCCTGTGCCTGTGCAATAGGCCGGGACGCGGCTTCCAATTGTGGTTGTTAGGTAAAACTCTTGGGGAAAAGATAATTTATCAATATAGACCAGATCCCCCTCATCTATTATTCCGAGAACCACAGTTTCTTGGATTTCTAGCATTAATTTTTTTAGAATGGGTCGTGTTACTGACACCATATCAATTTGCTGAATAGCTCTGTTTCCTATTTGATATAATTTGAAAGACAAGCGATATTTCCTAGTGTTTTGATTCTGAAATAAAAAGCCGGCTTTCTCCAATGTAGATACCAGACGTTGAACTGTACTACGTTTTAAGCCGGATTGATTGCTGAGATCCCTTATCCCAATTTCTTTCACAAAACTGATCTGCTCGAGCAGCAGCATCGCGCGTTTTACCGATTGTACCGTATTTTTTGAGTCCCCTTCCAAGCTTATCAGCTCCATAACTGTCCCGCATTGCGGGTTGCCTGTCCAAATTCAACTAATGTTATAATCACATCTATGTTTTGTCAATATAGAACATTCGTTCAATTTGAAATAGTTTGCGCATTCATGGGCCGTCAATTGCTTTTTTAAGGACTTATTTTGTATGGAGGAAAAACATTAGGAGGGTGGGGGTGCCTTCGGCGGCATCCCGGTTATAGCTGTTGCGATTTATTGATCTTGCCTATGATATTGCTAATAAAGACAAATTCTTTATTTTCAAGCGTTTCGTTTAAAGGTTTAAACTGTAAAGCCCCCGTAGGGCATACCCGTACACAAGCGGGCTCCAGCCCCGCCTTTACCCTTTCCGAGCATAAATTGCATTTCTGCATTTTTTCATCCAGGTCATAACGCGGTACCCCAAACGGGCAGGCCAGGGCACAACTATGGCAGCCAATACACAGGTCGTTGTTGACTAATACTGCACTCGTGCGCCGATCTTTCGTTATTGCCCCTGTTGGGCAGCCCATGATGCAGGGGCTGTCCTCGCAGTGCAAACAGGCTGTGGAGAAATACATGATACTGGTATCAGGAAACTTTCCTTCCTCCAACATATATATTCTTCTGAAAGCAGGCTGCCCTTTTTCCGGAAAAATATCATTCTGATCCATGCAGGCCACCACGCAGGCGCCGCACCCGCTGCAAATATTTATATCTATATATATTGCTTTTTCCATGTATTTACATCACCTTTCCAAAACCTTTTCAACCCTGCATAGAGCGGATTTGAAACCCGGGAAACCGGAGAGTGGATCAAGGTAATCGCTTTCAAATAATACGTTGACATCTGCACCCGAGTGACCGTGATACATGTGCACAATGCCCGGCTGGATCATCTGTGTTAGGTTTGCTTTAACCATAATGGCACCCTTGTGTGTGACAATACGGATCGTGTCGTTCTGTTTGATTCCCAACCTTGCAGCATCAACAGAGTT
>DUNV01000142.1 GCA_012839215.1 Bacillota bacterium | reverse complement strand
TGCCACAAAAGCGGCAGTTAGCCATAGAACACGAATCAAAACCACATCGATACCGAAATACTCTGCCAGCCCACCGGCAACACCGGCAATAATCCTTGTTTGCCTGGATCTATATAAGCGGCTCAATTCCACCATCTCCTCGGTTTAGGTTCAGCATAATCATTTATTAAACCCAATGGTTAAATTTTACAATTTTATTCTTGCTGCGGGAACTCATCCAAAAGCAGCCCTAGTTTTTCCCATTTTTCATAGAGCGACCTCACCTCATCCTGGATCACGGTCAACTCGGCTAAAAAGGGCCGCGCCTTAGCGAAGTCATCATAGATCCCCGGGCTGGCCAGTTGCTTTTCCAAGTGGCTAATTTTTTTTTCGTGACAAACAATTTTCTCTTCAATCCCGGTGATCGTTTGATGCAATTGGCGTCTTTTTCGCCTCACGGCCATTATTTCCTTTCTTCTGGCCTCCTCCTTTTCCTTCTTGATGCGGGATTGTTCCCTGATTGACGCAACATTGTGGAGCGGGCCGGTGCCTTGCTCCTTTCCTTCCTTTTCCCTTAATTGCATCTCCCTATATTCCGCATATGTTCCATTATATAGTTTTACCCGTCTATTGTTGATCTCCAAAATTTTTGTGGCCGTGCGGGAAACAAAATAGCGATCATGAGAAACGATGAGCAATGTTCCCGGATAGCTGGTCAATGCTGCCTCGAGCTCACTTATTCCCCAAATGTCAAGGTGATTGGTGGGTTCATCCATAATCAAAAAATTGCTCTCTTCAAGGGCCATCCTGGCCAGGGCCAGGCGGCTTTTTTCACCACCGCTCAACGACTTTACCAGTTTGAATACATCGTCCCCGCGAAAAAGATAGTTTCCCAGAAAATGGCGGGCCTCTGCCTCCAGCATACCAGACACATCCATAATATTTTCCAGGACAGTAAGCTCGCCCATCAGAGTTTTTTGTTCCTGGTCAAAATAGGCCATTTTACTCCCCGATCCAATTTTAACCACACCGGACTCGATCGTCTCCTCGCCGGTTATCACCCGCAGCAGTGTTGTCTTTCCAGCACCGTTGGGGCCCAAAACAGCAACCCGATCGCCCCCCTTTATTTCAAAGGAGGCATTTTTAAAGACAGGAAAGGAACCATAATACTTCGAAACTCTTTCGAAAACAACGACGCTCCGGCCTTCCCGCCCGGCAAAATCAAAGCGCGCCTTCCAGGAGGGGGTTTTCTCAGGCTTCTTTATTAAATCTAGCTTTTCAAGAAGTTTTTCCCTGCTGCGGGCCTGGCGCTTTGTTCTCCGATCAGCAGCCGCATTGCGAATAAAATCCTGGTGTTTCTTTATAGTAATTTCCTGCTTTTTATAGGCCTTGTGCAGCGTCTTGGTGATAATCTCGCGTTGATGCAGAAAATTGGAGAAATTTCCCTGATAGGATAACAATTTTTTGTTCTCCAGGGCGATAATACGGCCCACGATGCGATCGAGGAAAAAACGATCATGTGAAACGACAAGCAGGGCCCCGCGCCAGCTCACTAAAAAATTTTCCAGCCATTCGATGGATTCCGCATCAAGACTGTTAGTAGGTTCATCGAGGAGAAGGAGATCCGGCTCGCTAAGCAGTAATGAGGCGAGTTGCGCCCTGGTTTTCTCCCCCCCGCTGAAGGTTTCTATGCTACGCTCCAGATCAGCCTCTCGAAAACCCAAACCCTGGGCAATCATTTGTAAGCGGTTTTCAAGCATATAACCCTCGTTTTCCTCAAATTGATGGGCCAGCTCGCCATACCTTTCCATGAGGGAGGTTAGAACCTTATTTTTTCCCCCTGAACCAAACGATGCCATCTTTTCCTCCAGAAGGGTCATCTCCTCTTTGATAGAGTAGATTTCCGCAAGGGCCCCCCTAAAAATCTCCTGCAGCTCTGCCTCTGGCAAAAAGCCTGGTTTCTGGCTCAAATAGCCCATGGAAACGCCCCTGCTGGTGAAAACCTCCCCCGCGTCAGCCTCCTCGGCGCCTATGATTATTTTCAGCAGAGTGGTTTTTCCACAGCCGTTTGCGCCTACGAGTCCTACTTTTTCGCCGGGGTTTACCTGCAGGGAGGCCCCTTCCAGGATACTTTTGTCTGCATAGGCTTTAGAAATGTTGCGCACACTGAGAAGTGCCATTGTTCCCCCCGCTAAAATATTCCAATATTGTCCTGTTTTAACCATTCCTATAGCATGTTTCCACACTTTTCCCCACCTATTATCTTACCTTCCCTAATCAGAGATGTAAAGCGGCTTGGGGTTAATCAGGAAGACTTTCCAAGGCGTATTACTTATTTATTCGATTACAGGGTCAAGGTATCCGATGCGATCTGGAGGGCTATCCTGGGAAGATAAAAAAAATTTGGCCGAAGCCAAAAATGAGTTGTTACCCGATAACTATTAATAAATATGGAATAGCCACAAGCATGTCAAAATCGGGATCCCCAGTAGGTTTTGGTTGTCCTATGCTGTAAAAAACGGGGAATGTAAGTCCCTCTCCTAACCATCGATTTTTTCAACCACTGTCTTCCAGAAATCGTCGCCTAGATTTTTACGTTTTGCTTTGCGAAGAGCTATCCTTAGATGCGGGGTGTTCTCATTCATAATATAGTCCGTTAGGTCAAGTGATGCTTCGTTGCGTTCACGCCCGGCAAGATCAAACATTATTTCCTTCTCATCACTTGAGAGCTTAAGAACCTCAGCAATTTTATTAAGGATGTTTAAATCAGGCGGATAGCGTCTTCCTTTTAAAATGTCTGTAACATACGTTGCGCTCATACCCATCACTTTTGCTATATCCTTCAACAATATATCACCACCACCATCAGCTCGCCCTTTACGCTTTTCATCAATATAATCCCCAAATATACTAGGCATAGTTTGTTGCCCTCCTTTGCTGTTAAGCCGACAATCTAATCAGCCAGTTAGCTTATTAGCCTATCAGCTTACCTGCATACTATTATAGCACATAGATTGTGAATCCTCAAGAATTAAATTAGTGCAACAAAAAAGCTGCTGGCCCGTCTATTTGGTAGACATATACCTAAGTGAGACAAAAACAGAGAGCGAAAAAGGGAGGCGGGATCTTGAAAAAGATGATTACGCTGTTGGCTATTTTGTCGGTTTTGGCTGTTCTGGCTGTTCTGGCCGTTTTGGCTATTTTAGCCCCGGCAACCCTTTTGCGGACCCCAGGGGATCACAACAATCCGCCGGCGAATCCGGAAATCAATCAGAAAGGAGGCAAGGCCCCCCCCATAGAGGCGTCGACGGAAAGGATCCCTGTAGAATATGAGATATGGAAAAACAGTGGGGTGTTTTCTAGTGAAATACCGCAAAAGGTACAGGAAAATATTAGCAAACTACAAGCGGCAAAAGGGTATTATCTCTTCAATCCGCAAACGTTTTCTGGCGGCAGAGATCTCTTTGTCCTGATATCTTCCGGTGAAAAACACACCGGGGGCTACTTGCTGGAGCTTAATAATATTACCGCAATAAATGGCACTTTAAAGATCGAGGTTGAGGAGAAAGAACCCCCACAGGAAAAAGCCGTTATCCAGGTACTCACCTATCCGATATTGCTTTTGAAGATAAAGGGGGATTTTGATCATTTTGATATTGCCAATACGCTAGGCGAAACACTTCAGCCCATCCACCCGTTACCCCATTAATTTCCTGAAAAAAGGATTAATAATGTCCTGATAGCAACCCGCCTCAATCCCTTCTTCCGAAATTTTTTGTGCGGTTCGGAAAGTGATTCTGCCTTCCCTGGCCAGTTCCTCCCCCGCCTTTTTGACAGCAGCAAATTTTTCATCATAAAGACGCGGTAAAGAAGCCGCCGCACTGGCAGGAATGAGAATTTCACCTGCATTTTTCCAGAAATAATTGCGGCAGACAGCAGCAAAATGTGTCCTTATTGCATCAAAGTTGTCAAGTTCAGAAAAACCACAGGTGGAAATCAGCAGGGCCGCGCGGTCTTTCCTGCTACGCAATTCATGCCGGCAATGCCCCCGGCCATCGAGGGAAACAAGGGGCTCAAAAAGGCAGATCGATCTATCCAGCACCGTTTTAAGTTGTGCGCTGAATCCCTCCACGTAGACGGGACTGGCCAGGATAATCAGATCGGCATCCTGCCATTCGGCAACGATTTCTGCCATATCGTCCCGAATGGCACACACCCCGGGTGTTTTAAACCAGCAGGTGTAACAACCCGTACAATAAGCAATTTTCATCAGGTGGGGATAGAAAATGCGGTATCGCTTTGGGGAAAGGCCCTCCAGAAAAGTTTTTAAAACCCTTTCCGTGAGGGATTTTCCACCCGCTTTTCCTGCTCTGGGAGAGCCACAGATTGCCATCACTTTTTTTTGCCGGAACATCAACTATCTCCCTTCGTCTTTTTTGCCGGCAGTTTAAAAAATAACGCCCCGACCGGACAGACCTCCACGCAAAGGCCACACTCGGTACAGGGGGATTCGGCCAGGTTGCTGTCACCAAAAGTAGTTACCCGCCGCCGGATACCCCGGCCGGAAAAGCCAATGGCGCCCACCCCGGCAACTTGCTGGTCCACCCAGACACAACGTCCGCAGAGAACACAGCGGCCGGGATCGAAAACAAAGGTGCGCGGGCTTTCATCTATATATGTTTTCGCCGGCAGTGGCTGTAAGGGATCCCGATCCGGGCCAAGGCCCCTTTCGCGGGCAATTACTTGCAACTCGCAACGTCCATTTTTTGTACAGTTTTTGCAATCTAGACGGTGATCTGACAAAAGCAGCCGAAAAGCCGTTTCCACCAGGCGATCCACCCTGGGGGTACGCGTCCTGACCACCATCCCCTCCCTGATGGGCTCAGTGCAAGCCGTTACCGGCCCCAGCCGCCCCCCAACTTCCACAAAACAAAGCCGGCAGCCGGCCGGCGGCCTATCCTGCCCACGGATGGCGCAAAGATGGGGGATATAGATCCCGCTGTCCAGAGCAACCCAAAGCAGCTTTTCACCTTCGTGGGCAGAAATCCGGCGACCGTCTATCGTAATTGTGACTTTTTTGCTCATTTATTCTTGCCTAGCCTCTCATCCAGTAAACTTAGCGGGGAAAGCTTGATAACTGCAGAATAATCGGGAGGGCATGCCTTTAGGCAATTATCACATTTAACACATTTTTCCTGATCGATAGCCTTGAGGCCGTCGTCCCTTGTAAAGATAGCCTCCACCGGGCAGCTGCCAATACAGACATTGCAGAGCTTGCTGCACCGCTTTGGTTCGATAAAATAGACAGTCAGTTCGGGGCAGGACAGTGCCGGGCAACGTTTTTCGCTGATATGTGCCCTGTATTCATCAAAAAAGTACCTAAGCGTCGTTAAGACCGGGTTAGGGGCAGTTTTACCCAGATTGCACAAAGAACCAATTTTAATATCCTCTGCTAGCCGGCGCAAGGTTTCCAGCTGGCCCATTTCCCCCTTACCCCGGATAATATCATCCAAGATCCGGAACATATGCCTCGTTCCCAAGCGGCAAAATGTACATTTGCCACATGATTCTTCCTGCGTGAAATTTAAAAAAAAGCGGGCAATCCTGACCATGCAATCATCCTCATCAAGGACGATGATCCCTCCGGAACCCATCATCGCCCCGGCCCCCAAAAGAGAATCAAAATCGATGGGAATATCCAATGCCTGCTCGGGCAGGCATCCCCCCGAAGGGCCGCCAATCTGCACGGCTTTGAACCTTTTACCGTGCGGGACACCTCCCCCCACATCATCAATAAGCTGGCGGAGGGTTGTTCCCATGGGAACCTCAACCAACCCGGGCGCTGAAATCTTTCCCGCCAGGGCAAAGACAGCGGTACCCGGACTTTCTGGTGTCCCCACATCCCTGAACCAACGGGCACCCCTGAGAATGATCGGGGGTACATAACAAAAGGTTTTTACATTGTTGAGGACTGTTGGCTTGCCCAGATAACCACTTTCGGCCAGTTCCGGCGGGCGGTGCTCAGGAATCCCCATTTTCCCTTCCATGGATTTAACCAGCGCTGTTCCCTCACCACAAACAAAGGCACCAGCCGCGGTAAAGATTTCCAGATTAAAAGAAAAATTGCTCCCCAGGATCCGCTCCCCCAGGAGGCCTTTTTCCCGGGCCTGTTCCAGCGCCCTTTCCATCCGGCAGACAGCCTGCCGATATTCCGAGCGGATATATAAAAAACCCCGGGAGGCACCCACGCAGTAGGCACAGATGATCATCCCTTCAATAACCAGGTGGGGATTGGATTCGAGAATATTCCGATCCATGAAAGCCCCCGGATCACCCTCATCCCCGTTACAGATCACGAATTTAATTTCCCCGGGGGCCTTGCGGGCCATATCCCATTTTTCCCCGGCTGGAAACCCGGCTCCGCCGCGCCCCCGTAGATTAGCCTTCTTGATTTCTTGCAATACCTGGTTGGATTCTGTTTGCAAAGCCTTGCAAAGGGCAAGGTAACCATCCCGTGCCAGAAAATGATCGATTTCCTGCGGATCAATAAGACCACAATCCCCCAGAATCATTTTTTCTTCGTAAATGCCCCGGGGGAAATCCTGAAAAGTTGGAAAAAAATCATTGGGTTCCAAAGCGGCCATGGCAAATTCATAGCAGGGATCGCCACGGGCGAGAAAATCATCCACCAGGTGTATGGCCAGCTCTTCATCAACATTGTTGTAGCAGAGGGAGGGAAACCCCGGTTTGGTGATAATTACCATCGGCTCGGCATAGCAATGTCCCATACAGCCAACCTCCATTACCCGGGCCTCGATCCCCCTTTTATTTAATTCATCCCTAAAAGTATCCCGTACCAGAAGGGCACCGGCAGCTATGCCACAGGTAGCCGTTCCTATACGAATAACAGGCACTTCATCAAGGATCCTTAGACCAGCCACTGCTGCGGACCGGAGCATTGCATAAAACTTTTCCGCTGAAGGCACGGCCATAACTCCGGCCTCCCTTTCTCTATTTTCCCTGCGCATTACTGTTTTCCTTGTTCTCCTTGTTTTCTTCAGATAGGCCCAAAGATAGTAAAATTCCATCGACACGGGTAGGGGTGACATTCTTTTCCACAACGTTATCCACGACAGCCACCGGCGCCAGGTTGCAGCAACCCACACAGGCCACCCGCTCAAGGCTGAACTCCCCATCGGGCGTTGTTTCTCCCACCCCGATTTTTAACCGCCGCTCAAAAGAATCGAGGGCTACCTGCCCACCGGCCATATAGCAAGCCGTGCCCATGCAGACCTCGATCTGATATTTCCCCGGGGGGTTTAGACGAAATTGTTTAAAAAAGGTTGCTGCTCCATAAACCTGCACGGCAGGAACACCTAATTCCCTGGCAACACTTTTTAGGGCCTGCAGTGGTAAATATCCATATTTTTTCTGGATCCTTTCTAGAACAGGTATCAAATCTTTTTCCTGCATCTGCTTCTCCAACAACCGTTTGTTTTATTTTGTTCCCAAAAAAAAGACCATCCAGGGCCAAAACCATAAAGTCACCGAATTTAGGGCATTTTGGGGTTGAGCATACGATCAAAGATAAGGTATTCCATGTGTTCCTTTATATCCTCGGAGTTCTGTGCTCCTTTGGGATTATACCATTGAATAATCCAATTACACATGCCCAATATGGCAAAGACGGTCAATGTAACATTAACATCCGGAAAATCCCCCTGTTCGATACCCTCACGCAGAACTTCGCGAAAAATATTTTCATAATGATCTCGTTTTTCCAGGTATTTTTTCATCTGGGCCGCGGGCAGTTTTTCCCTTTCCTGAAAGAAGATAACGAGCGAATAGTTGTGATCCATAACATAACCCATATGGTGATGGATAAGCTTGCGCAACTTTTCCTTCGGGGTAGATTTTTCAGCAATAATCAGCGCGGCATTTTTGAGAACAGGGTTGACGCCGTTGTCCAAAACTTCCCGGAAAATCTCATTTTTACTATTAAAATAATAATAAATACTCCCTTTAAGAATACCCACCTCGCTGGCAATATCCTGCATAGAAGTTCCCGAATAACCCTTTTTTTTGAACAGTTGGGCAGAGGCCTCAAGAATATCATTGCGCATGCTTTTTTCTGCACCTGCTGCTGGGGCACTGCCAAAATCACTCATCATAGAACCTTTCCCTTCTTCGTAATAAAATTCCCTAATTTTAGTATATCATAAAACATTACTTTTGAAAGGTGAAGATAATTTTTTCTAAAACTTTTCTATATTAAGCAATTTGTAGGCCCTTGCAGAACTAAATAAACTTTATCGGAACATTTTATCCGGAAGGTAAAGGGCAATTTCCGGGAAAATTGTAATCAGCACGACAACTACCAGGATAGGAATGACAAAAGGCAGGGCACCGGCAAAAATATCCTCCAGGGGAACATCTTTGGCGGAACCGGCGATAGTATATAAATTTAGCCCCATGGGTGGGGTTATCAGTCCCACCTGCATCATCAGCACACAAACAACTCCAAAGTAAATCGGATCAAAGCCCAGTTTAAGGATCAAGGGAAAGATCACCGGCAGCGTCAGTACCATCATGGAGATGGCATCGATAAAACACCCTAAAAAAAAGTAGACGAGAAGAATAATTACCAGAATTATATAGCGGGAAACCTGCAACCCGACGACCCAATGGGCCAAGTGGGCTGGGATAGTGGAAAGGGCCAGAAAATAGGTAAAAACAGTGGCCCCCGCCACGAGAAAAAGGACCATAACGGAAACGCGCACGGATTCCAACATTCCCTCATAGAGTTTTTTAAAAGTCATTTTCTTCTTAACCAATACCACGATGAAAAATAGCGTGGCACCGATGGCCCCAGCTTCGGAAGGGCTGAACCATCCCAAATAAATGCCGCCCATGACGATAAAAAACACAGCTAATATTTCCCAGACACCCCTGAGGGCCACCAGTTTTTCTTTCCAGCTGACTTTTCCGGGGTTTGCCGGAGCCAGATCCGGTTTGAACCGAACCTGCAGGGCAATAATGGCTATAAAGGTTGCCGCCAAAGCAAGCCCGGGGAAAATGCCGGCCATAAAGAGCCTACCGATAGATTCTTCCACAAGCATGCCATAGACCACAAAACCAATGCTGGGAGGGATAAGAAAACCCAGGGTTCCACCCGCAGCAATGGTGCCCGTAGCCAGTCTGGATGAATAGTTGAACTTTTTCATCTCCGGATAGGCAATGGAACCCATGGCTGCCGCCGTGGCCACCGCCGAACCGGACACAGCAGAAAAACCGGCGCAGGCGGCAATGGTTGCCGCGCTCAGACCCCCGGGAAACTTGCGCAGCCATTTATCGAACATACTGTAAAGATCCTCGATTAAACCGCTATAAGCGGCAAATGAACCCATCAGTAGAAAAAGCGGGATAACCATATAGGCATACTGGCTGGTGACAGCATAAAGGGTTCTTGCCGCCACCGGCAGCGCGGCACTAAGTGAGGACAGATGCCAGATCCCCAAAAAACCTGTCAGCATCAGGGCCAGCGCAATAGGCATCCCTATGGACAAAAGGATGAGCGCAACAATTGTGCCAATTATTCCGACAAGGATTGGATCCAAAAACTTACCCCCTTATAATCAGCCATTCCTGCTGCCCAGCAATTTTTCAGTAGCCAGCAGCAGGTCGACTAAAAGTTCAAAAAAGAGGAGTAGAGAACCCACTGAAACCAGAAGCCTAAAGGGGAACTGGGAAATCCTCAAGACCTCTGATACAACACTGGCAGCTCTCCCCATGGATAAGGCCCAGCCCTGCCAGATAACAATGACGATCATGAACATACCCAGCAGGCTAACAAATATTTCCAGCACCGCCTGAAAGGGAACCGAAAACCGGGCAGTTATGAGGGTCACCCGGGGGTGACCTTTCACCTGCTGTGTATAGGCAAGACCCAAAAGAATGACGACGACGAGCATATATTCTGATAGTTCCACCGCACCGGGTATGGGATGACTAAACATCGTCCGGCTTAGAACATCGCTCGCTGTAAGCAACATCATAGGGAGCAGCACGAACATGCTGGCGGCACACGCATAAAAGGTTAGACGCTGAACTGTTTTTCCTGCCCTGATCAATCTTTCCAAAACAAATGTTTCCCCCTTCAATGTCTACAAATCTTTCGGGTAAGCAGGAAAGGCCACGCCATGCTTGTCCAGCTCAGCCTTGTACATCCTCAGCGTCTCCCTGCCGGGAAGACCTGCTTTTTCCATCTGGTCAACCCATTTCCTAACGACTTTTTCGGCAAAAATTTCGTTCCAACGTTCTGCCTCCTGCTGGGGCAGCTCATAGAATTTTACGCCTTCGCCAGCAAGCTTTTCCATGATATCATCAATAGCCCTCACATCCAGGCCACCAGTTAAGCGAAAGGGATTTTCTGTAACCTCCCCGATGATGCCTTGTAGATCCTCAGGCAACCCTTCCCAACTATCTTTATTCATAGCCACCCCTTCAGCAACACAACCAAAGGAGGCAACAACGGCATAATCGGCTACCTCATGGAGATTAAAAGCATAATAAAGGGGCGGGCAGGTAACAATGCCATCGATAACACCCGTCTCCATGGAAAGGTAAACGTCACCCAGCGGCATAAAAACGGGTTCGGCACCAAGGGCCTCGATCATATATGTTTGCAAACCGCCGGGCGTCCTCATTTTCAATCCCTTGACGTCCTCCAGGGTATGCACAGGCTTGGTGGTCCAGAAATAAGACTGAACACATCCATTGAGATTGAGCATTTTCACATCGGGGTATTCCTCATAAAGAATTTTTTCCAACATGGCGTTACCGATATCAACGGCTACATCCTTGCCGCCGACAAAAACCGGCATGGAAAGCACATCACTTAGCGGGAAAAGGCCCGGCGTCCAGGAAGCTGTAAAGTAACCCATATCGGAGAGACCATCCGCCACAATATCGTAGTGCTCTTCCCCGGCTCCAAGTGCCCCGCCAAAGTAAGGCGTAGTTTTAATACGCCCATTACTTCTTGTTTCCAGCTGACTGAGCATCGGGGCCCAAACATCGGCACATTCCGCACTGGCGGGAACATGCCACGTGCTGAACTTAATTTCTACCTCCCCCTCCGGGCCAGACTTTTCGCCTTCCGGCCCTGCAGTACCGTTCTGTTCAGATACCGGTTGGGATGCACAACCCCCTGCCACCAGCATAAGCAACATAAACAGGGCAACGATAACAAAAGTGTTAAATAAAAGCCTTTTTTTCACCATAAACCTCCTCGCCATATTACTGATTTTTTCAAAACATTCTAATAGTCCCCCATAAAATAGGAAAGTAGCGAACCGTAAGCCGGTTCGCTAATCTTCTATTCGAACAGCCCTTTATAGGCTCCAAAGCCTTCCTTTTCTAAGTCTTCCCTAGGGATAAAGCGCAAGGCAGCAGAATTAATGCAGTAACGCTTTCCACCCGGGCCTGATCCATCATCAAACAAATGCCCTAGGTGCGAATCCGCAGCCCTGCTCCTGACTTCTGTACGAACCATCCCATGACTATAATCGACCTTTTCCTTTATATTAGCACTTTGCAATGGTTTCGTAAAGCTAGGCCATCCGCTGCCAGAATTATATTTATCGAGGGAACTAAAAAGGGGTTCCCCTGATACAATATCGACATAAATTCCCTCCTGGCAGTGATCCCAGTACAGGTTGTGAAAGGGCGGCTCTGTAGCATTGTTTTGCGTAACCTCATACTGCAGTTTGGTAAGGGTCTTTTTTAGCTGCTTCTGATCCTTTCCGGCCCAGTGTTTACTGATAAAGTCATCCCGGCCGGATCCCTGGCGGTAGCGCTCATAATGACGAGGATTTTTCCTAAAGAAATCCTGGTGATATTCCTCCGCAGGATAAAAGGGCCCTGCCGGAAGAATGTCTGTAACGATAGGCTTATCAAAACGCCCGCTGTTTGCCACTTTCCTTTTAGACTCTTCAGCCTTCCTTTTTTGTTCTTCGTTGTGGTAAAAAATCGCTGTTTGGTACGGTTCACCCCGATCATAAAATTGGCCGCCGGGATCGGTTGGATCAATTTGCTGCCAGAATACCTCCAGCAGATTCCCGTAGGATATTTTTTGGGGATCAAAAGTAATCTGGACTACTTCGCGGTGGCCTGTTTTTTGGGAGGAAACATCCTCATAAGTAGGATTTTCCTTGCGGCCACCCATGTAGCCCGATATGATCCTTTTAACACCGCTTGCTTCGTCAAAAGGTGCCACCATACACCAAAAACATCCACCAGCAAATGTCGCCAGTTCGTATTCCTTCATAATACCTATGCTCCCCGATTACTTGTCATCAACTTGAACAGCCCAGCTGCATAAATTCCCCTGGCAAGTCCGGTTCCGCCTATCGCCACGGGCTAATCCCCGATCTCGATAGCATCTGTCGGACAATTCTCTGCCGCCTCGCGGCAGCATTCCTCTTCCTCCGGGGGAACCTCCTCCATAATAACCTCGGATTTATCATCTCCCATTGCAAATACCTCCGGGCACATATCAGCACACAGGCCACACAAAATGCATTCCTCATTGACAAAAACCCTCACCAGCAATCCCCCCTGTCGAATTATTGCTGGCCTTAATATACCCCGGCACTGCAAAGATAATGCACCTGGCAGGCATGTTCCACCGAGCAAATGCCAACATAAGCCTCTGCGAGGGCATTGCCCACAGCAAACGTGCCATGCCCCCTGGCAATAGCAGCGGGGTACACCCCCAGGGCGGCGGCCAGATTGACGGCCAGCTCCTCGGAGCCGCTCTCACCCGTAACCAGGGGTATACGCTGCAAAAACGACTTGCTCTCCATACCCCGGGGTTCGAGATAGTCTTCCTTGCTGAGCAGGGAAAGGGCCACGGCATAGGGAGAGTGGGCATGCATAATAGCCCGGGCGGGGGTCTGCTGGTAAATAAGCCGGTGCACGATTGTTTCTGAGGATGCCTTCTTATCGGGGCATACATCCCCTGCACACTGATCCAGCTGCACCAAAAGGTTTTCGTCGATCTCATCCAGCATGCTACCACTGGTAGTAATTATGAATCCATCCCCGGCCCGCACGCTGATATTACCAAAATGGGCATGGGTCAAACCGCTGTGCACCAACTTTTGACCAAACCTGCTTATTTCACGCCACATATTTTTTCCTCCTCCTATTAATTTCATCCTCTATCTATAATGCAACAAAGTTGATGATGCAACAAGCAATAATAAGGATACTGCCCGTAAAAAATTTTTTTCGCTACATAACATTTTATAAACGGGTCATACGGAAAACAAAAACAAATAATTAGTTGCATTGACAACTATTTTTATTATTGTTAAAATAATAGTTAATGTTGATTCAACGGGAAAGTGAAAAGGGAAAGTGAAAAACAATGCAGAAAAACTCGCCGGGAAAATTAATTTCTCAACTATTCCGCTATGGCCGCATCTACCTTGCCAGGCAACTGGAGCCATTCGATTTGGGAAAGGGACAGTTTTGGCTCTTGTTTACCCTTTATCAAAAGGAAGGTATCACCCAGGAAGATCTATCCCAGTCGCTTACGCTGGATAAAAGCACGATAGCCCGCTCCGTCACAAGGCTAGAAAAAGCAGGCTATATTTATCGGAAACTGAGTGAAAGGGATCAGCGCGCCTACCAGATTTTTCTGACCGAAAAGGCCAAAAAGATTGGGCCACAGATACACTCCATCCTGCTAAAGTGGAACGAAGTGCTGAGTACCGGTATGAGCAAAGAGGAAATTGCAGCAGCCCACCGGCTTTTGATCAAGCTGGCAGATAATGCCGCCAACTATTTGGATAAATAACAACGACAATAGAGGAGATTGGCAAATGAAACCACAAAGCGAACGGCTTGGAAACGAACCCATACCCCGCCTGCTATTGGATCTGGCTTTTCCGGCCATGATCGGCATGCTGGTCATGTCCTTTCATAATATCATTGATACCTTTTTTATCTCCAGGTTTGTGGGCACGATAGGCGTTGGGGCCCTCTCCATTGCCCTGCCTGTCCAGATGATCATCATGGCCCTTTCGGGATCCTTCGGTATTGGCGGGGGCTCGATCATCTCCCGCCGGCTGGGGGCAAAAGAAGTAGACAAGGCAAACCTGGTGCTTGGCAATGTACTCAGCGTCGTCATCTTTATCAGCATTGCCGGCATCATCCTGGGGTTTAAGCTGCTGACGCCAATTCTTTATCTGTTTGGCTCCACCGAAACCCTTTTACCGTATGCCCAGGACTATCTAGGGATCATTTTGTATGGCACCGCCTTTTTTGTTTTCAGTATGGCCATGAATAATATTATCCGCTCGGAAGGTAACGCCAAAGCGGCCATGATCTCTATGCTGATCTCTGCTGTACTCAATATTATCCTTACACCAATTTTTATTGCCCCTTTGGGAATGGGCGTTCGGGGCGCAGCCCTCGCCACGGTTATAGCCCAGGGATTTACGGTTATTTATCTGATCGTCTACTTTACCTCGGGTAAGAGCAGCCTTCATTTCAAAGCGATCAACTTGCGCCTGAAATGGCCCATTATCAGGGAAACAACCGCCATCGGAGCCTCATTTTTTGTCCATCAGGCTGCAGGGAGTATCATGATCATTGTTGCCAACCACATGCTCATTTTTTACGGCGGGGATCTGGCCATTTCTGTTTTTGGGATCATTTATAAGATTTTGATGTTTTCCATCATGCCCCTCATGGGCATCGTGCAGGGCCTCCTCCCCCTCGTCGGCTATAACTATGGGGCTAATCAGCACGAGCGGGTTAGCGAATCTATTTTGCTGGCCATCAAAGTTTCCGTTTCCCTTTCCCTGCTTGCCTTTATCATCATTATGGCCTTTCCCAAGGCAATTATTTTAGTATTTACCGATGAAGCAGCCGCCATGAAAATTGGCGTAACTGCTCTGAGGATCATGTTTTCCCTTTCCTTAACCATCGGGATTCAACAAATTACCAGCGGAGTTTTCCAGGCCCTGGGGAGGGCCAAGGAGGCATTTATTTTATCCGTTTCACGGCAGATAATCTTCCTCATACCCCTGTTGCTAACCCTGCCATTTTTATTCGAGCTGACAGGGGTCTGGATGGCCTTTCCCCTTTCCGACCTTCTATCTTTCCTGCTCGTCATCTGGTTTATAAGCAAAAACAGAAATATATTTTTTGTTGGTCAACCTATAGTCAAAGGAGAAGTTTAGCATGCCGGAAAACAATTTGAAAGATCGCGTGGCAATTGTTACGGGCAGCGGCCGGGGTATTGGTAGGGCCATCTGCCTGGAACTCGCCCAAAAAGGCTGCAGGGTTGTTGCCGCAGATATTTTGGAAAAAAATGCCCTCAGGGTCGCGGAAGAAATTATAGCCGGGGGCGGGGAGGCTATGGCTACCGGGACAAATGTTTCTTTAAACGAACAGGTCCAAAAAATGGTGAACAAGGCCGTGGCACGTTTTGGCAAGTTGGATATCCTTGTAAATAATGCCGGCATTACGCGCGACGCCCTGCTGGAAAAAATGACAGAGGAAGAGTGGGACACAGTAATCAATGTCAACCTAAAAGGGGCCTTCCTCTGCATACAGGCCGCTGCCACAGAAATGCGCCGTAACAGGTATGGCCGGATAATTAATTTTTCATCTAAAGGAGGTGCGGCGGGCAACGTAGGCCAAATCAATTATTGTGCCTCCAAAACGGGCATTATCGGCCTGACGCGCGCTGTTGCCAAAGAATTTGGACGATATGCCGCCAAGGAGGGCGCTGATATGACCTGCAACGCCATCCTACCCGGTTTTATTGATACACCCATGTCAGAAAAAATCCCGGAAGAAATCAAAAAAGCCTTTCTTAATGAAATTCCACTTAAACGGAGTGGGGCGCCGCGTGAAATAGCCAAAGTCGTCTCTTTCCTAGCAAGCCCCGGGGCGGGCTACCTTACAGGAACTACCATAGGGGTCGATGGAGGTTTTTTTATGGGCGTCGGCTGCTAATAAATAATTTTTCAAAAATAGGCAAAATTACCCTTGCAATACAACTAATTCTATTATATAATTATTGGCAACAACCAAAAATGCTAAAGGCCATGAAGGAGAAAAGTAAGCTGAAATCTCTTCCTGCAGAGAGGCGGGAGCCACGGGCTGTAAGCTCCCCCGGAAAGGGATCAGACGAAGTTCGCTCCGGAGTCTCGGGTTTAACACCCTTCTGGGGGTTAGTAGACCGCTGACGGGTTCTCTCCCGTTACCCTTGAGGAGGAATAGATTTCTTGTTCCTTTTATGCCAAAGAGGATCCGGCACTTTGGGTGCCGATCAACTAGGGTGGTACCGCGGAAGTTAATCCGCCCCTTTGAGGGGGCGGATTTTTTATAGGCCTTCAGCCGGGTATTTGCTGCTTTCGTCCCTATAAACTGCAGCAAATACCTTTTTTATTTTAAATGGGAAGGTGGTTAGAAATGAAGCTCCTTATTGATCCCTGGTCGGCATGGTGGGGCGTGATCATCGCTAGTATCTTATTTACTGTTTTTGGTGCTGTTTACCAACTGAAAAGGTGGGATGATTAAAATGTTACCGTTACCGGAACCCAATACTGCTTCAGCACTGTGGTCTATCGCCGGAATAGCACTTCTGCTGGCCATTTGTGGCTACATCGGTTTCCTTGTCAAAAATAAAGCAACAACCTTTGAGGGCTATCTTGTAGGGGAAAGAAACATCGGTCCAGTGATTACCGGGGCAGCAGTCGCCGCGGGGTATTTAAGTGGTTGGGCAGCACTGGGCATGATGGGTGTAACCTATACCGTGGGATGGTCCGGCATGTGGTTCGCCGGGATCTGGACCATTTTCGGCATAGTGCCGTGTGTACTATTTGTGGCACGTAAATTTAGTTTCTACAGCCGGCGCTTTCAGGCACAAACCGTTGGCGATGTCCTGGGCATCCGCTTCGACAGTAAAACTGTGCAAATTACCGCCGGGATTGTCATGATCGTTCTCATGTTTATTTATTCCATCGGCCAATTAAAAGCAGCGGCAGTCTGCTGGTACGCCGTGACAGGGTTTTCACCCTTTTTTTGCCTGTTGCTTAGCATTATCGTCGTCATCATCTATATGGTCATCGGAGGATATACAGGAACACAGTGGGCTATGGGAATCCAAGGTTTTCTAGTCGGGGCAGCCTGCCTGGCCCTAGGGCTCTGGGCACTCTATCTTGTTGGAGGCGCAGGTGGCCTAAGCAAGCTGCTCCTGGCCCAAGATGCCAACCTGATGGCCTTAATGAGGCCGGACCTGCCCCAGGTGGGAAATACCCAGCTTTTTTCCAGCATGGTGGGAATAACGTCCACCTTTTTCCTCTTCATTACCATGGCCACAGGGTTTCCCCATGTTACAGCACGTTTCCTGGGCATGCGTGAGTTGAGCAGAAATGATTACGTCAAATTGATGCTGACAGTATTTTTAATTGCCGGCATACCAATTTTTCTTAATGCCGTCAGTGGCCTTTCCGCCCGGGCCGTCTGGGGTGCCCAGCTGCTCGATATTGCCCCCTGGAAAGCAGACCTGGCCGCACCCTTTATGGCCATGTCGGGTGGGCTGCCCCTCACCAGCCTGTATATTACCGGATTATTTAGCGCGGCACTTTCCTCCCTGGCAGCAATGATCCTGGGGATTGCCGGAAGTGTCACTAGGGATGTAATCCAAATGATCAGGCCCAAAACATCCCCCAGTACCCTACTTTTGTTAACCAGGATCCTAATCATCGTCGTTATCTTTATCCCCTTTTACTGGACCCTGGTTGCCCCGCCCCCGCTGCTGGCAGCATGGATGGCCCAGGCAGCTATCGGCATGGGTGGAATCTTCATCTGGGTAATCGCTGGCTCCCTCTATTGGAAAAGGGCCACAGCAACGGGGGCCATGCTGTGTATGATTTATGGGATTATCGCAGTGCTGACAGGCTCGGTCCTCGTCTCACAAAATACCCTTGGAATGGGAACCCTGATGTATATCGTTCTAATCGGCTGTGGCATTTTCTATATCGGCGGGAGCTTGCTTACCGCCCCTCCCCCGAAGGAAAAAATTGAGCAATTTTTTACTATGCCGGCTGAATGAATACATGGCAATGGCCAGGTAAATGTACATGATTATACCCTCAAGTTGCCACCCGGGGAACACGGAGGGGATTCCAACCCCACCTTCGTTCCCAGTGTCCATAGGATCATGGTTTCATCCCATGAACATTTCCCCCCCCCTGGCCATATAATAGAAAATGATCCATCCTTTCCGGGGCAGAATCATCATTTGAAAGGCTAATGGATAATATGAGCATTAAAACTGCGAAACTAAAACTTGAAAAGCAGCTTCTAAAACTCCCCGGTGTTGTCGGCGTGGGAATTGGGAAAAAGGCAGGAAAAACGATCATCAAGGTTCTTACAAAAGGCAAGCCTTTAAACCCTATGGCCATGTCGGCCATACCCAAATCTTTGGATGGTTACGAGATCGTTCAGGAAAATATTGGCGATATCAAGCCACTGCCCCGGAAATGAAAAAAACTTGCAGGATCGCAAAATTATCTGGATTAGTAGGGGAGAGAAATTAAAGGTGTGGGATGATGAAAGCAAAACCATATTAAAACCACAGTACCTGGCAAGCGCCCATAAAGCATACAGGAATTGTATAGATGATTTCCTCGAACCATCCCGGCAACTTGCCAATGTTGTGGGAATGGGCATCGGCGTTAAATGGAGTAACAACCGGCCCACAGGTGAGCCGGCCCTGATCGTCCTTGTGACCCATAAAAGGGCCAAAGAGGAACTTGGTTCGGCCAGCCTGATACCGGAAAAAATTGAAGGATTTCAAACGGATGTCCTCGCCATCGGGCACCCCTGCGCTGGAGGAGGAATGCCAGCCATGCCGGGGATGCAAACCCTTGCCAGTCATCGTATTCGACCGGTCAAGGGGGGGTACAGCATCGGACACAGGGATATTTCCGCGGGGACCATCGCCACGTCTGTCTATGATCTGTTGCCAAAAACGGGTGCCTATGAAAACGGTCGGCCACCAAAGTTCTATATCCTTAGCAACAACCATATCCTGGCCAAAAACAACCTGGCTAAAATTGGTGATCCAATTATTCAGCCGGGCACGGAGGACGGCGGCTTGTACCCCTGGGATCAGATCGCCACTTTAAGCCGCTTTATCCCTATCGAATTTGATCCCCCCATTCCCCGCGATCAGCATAACAATATTGTGGACGCGGCCATAGCTGAAGGGGATTTTCGCCACCTGGACAGGGAAATATACTGGATTGGCCATACCAGGGGTTGGATGCCCCAGGCAAACGTCACTGTAGGGGAGCGCGTCCAAAAAACAGGCCGCACTACCAATTATACGGTTGGCAGAATCACAGCAATTAACGCCACGATCGACATAAATTATGGCACCCAAACGGCCCGTTTCAGAGACCAGATCATTACCACAGCCATTTCTGCCGGGGGGGATTCGGGCTCACTGGTAACCACCCTCGATAATATAGCGGTGGGGCTACTATTTGCCGGTTCCCCCTCGGCAACGATCGTCAATCAGATAGAAAACGTTTGCACCCTGTTGCATATTGAAATTCCTGGGGGCATGATCCCAGGTAACACACATTAAAGGCGTTAGACCCCGATATTTTGCCTCTTAGTATAATTTAAGAGGCCCCCATCGAGAATAATGGCCTTTTGGCGCGGGGTCAGCCCGTGACGGACTAAAAAAGTGTTTCCCGTGCGCATGTTTTTTACCGTGAGGTTATCCCCGGAATTAAGACCGCCACGGAGTAGTTTTATTTCCAAAAGGTCATCCTGCTCCAGATTGTCGAAGTCGGTTTCGCAAGTAAATTCTAGTGGCAGAATTCCAAAGTTAATCAGGTTGGAACGGTGTATACGGGCAAACGATTTGGCCAGCACAGCTTTGATACCCAGGTACATGGGGGCCAGGGCCGCATGCTCTCGGCTGGAACCCTGGCCATAATTCTGGCCGCCGACGATAAAACCACCCCGGGCCTTTTTGGCCCGCTCGGCAAAATCCGGATCGATGGCACTGAAGACATACCCGCTGATTGCTGGGATATTTGAGCGCAGAGGCAATATTTTTGCCCCGGCTGGCATGATATGATCTGTCGTGATATTATCCCCAACCTTGAGAAGTACCTTTGCCGCCAACTCTTCTGGCAATACAGGGGCCGCTGGCAATGCTTTGATGTTGGGGCCTCTTCGAACATCCACCAAGTCCGAATTATCCAATGGGGCAATAATCATTCCATCATCAATTAAAAACTTTTCAGGCAGTCTCATCCTCCTATATTCGCCCAGCACCCTCGGATCGACAAGCTTTCCATAAATTGCAGCCGCGGCAGCCGTTTCAGGACTGGTCAGATACACAGCGGCATCACTTGTGCCAGAACGCCCGGGAAAGTTACGGTTAAAAGTCCTTACAGAAACAGCCCCCGTGGGGGGGGATTGCCCCATGCCAATACACGGGCCGCAGGCAGATTCCAATATGCGCGCCCCGGCAGCAATTAAATCGGCCAAAGCCCCGTTTCTGGCCAGCATTTCCAGGACCTGCCTGGAACCCGGGGAGATGACCAGGCTTGTCTGCTCATGAACCCTCTTTCCCCGCAAAATGGCAGCCACCTGCATTAAATCAGCATAGGATGAATTTGTGCAGCTGCCAATAGCCACCTGGCTAACCTTTGTTTCACCTATTTCCCGCAAGGTTTTGATCGCATCAGGGCTGTGGGGACAGGCAGCCATCGGTTCCAAAGAGGCCAGATCGATGATCATCTCTTCATCATAGGAGGCGTTTTCATCGGGAAGCAACTCCACCCATTGTTCTGTCCTGCCCTGGGCCGCCAGGAAATCCCTCGTGAGAGCGTCACTGGGAAAAATTGAAGTAGTTGCCCCCAGTTCGGCACCCATATTCGTAATGGTAGCCCTTTCCGGCACGGAAAGCGTGGCCACACCAGGCCCGGTATATTCCATCACCTTGCCTACACCGCCCCCCACCCCCAACCGGCGCAGCACTTCCAGGATAATATCCTTGGCTGACACCCAAGGGGGCAACTCATTGGCCAGTTCAATTTTTACAACCCGTGGCATCGTCAGATAAAAAGGCCCACCACCCATGGCTACCGCCACATCCAGACCGCCGGCTCCGATAGCCAGCATGCCGATACCACCACCCGTAGGTGTATGGCTGTCAGCACCGAGCAACGTCTTGCCCGGAATGCCAAAGCGCTCCAGATGGACCTGATGACAGATACCGTTGCCGGGGCGGGAAAAATACAGACCGTACTTGGCTGCAATAGTCTGTAGAAAAAGATGATCATCAGCATTTTCAAAACCGGTTTGCAGCGTATTATGATCGACATACGAAACGGAAAGCTCCGTTTTAATACGGGGAATACCCATAGCCTCAAATTGCAGGTAAGTCATGGTACCAGTGGCATCCTGCGTCAACGTCTGATCGATCCTAATGGCAATCTCGCTCCCGGCTGTCATCTCGCCGGAAAGCAGGTGAGCCGCCAATATTTTTTTAGTTAGATTTTTATTCATTAACCCAAAACCTCCTCAGTGCAACACGGGGACGGTTCTCCTGTTGCACTCCTTATCTTTTTTTCAGGGTAATGCAACAGGAGAACCGTCCCCGTGTTGCACCCGTGTTACATCCATGATTTATTCTTCGTCCCCGTCTCCGTCAGTGGGATGATCGATAAAGTACTCGCGTTCCAAAAGATCATGAAACTCCCGCGGTATAGTTACACTGTGCCTGAGCGGGGCCCGATCGCCGGCAGCCAGCTCAAAAATTAGTTCATAGCTACCCTCCGGGCTTTTGCGCGGCCACCATTTTTTGAAAACAGCTTTCCCGCTGCCAATGTACTCCTGTAAAGCCTTATCACACCAGGTAAAAAAACGTTCCTGCTGATCATCAAGGTAATCGAACATACAGGGGATCCCCCTCCCATATCGATCATAGAGATTATGCATAAAATATAATTGAACAACAATGATTTCATTATATAGAATTTGTTTAAATCATGTCAACGAGCATATCAACAAAGATATACTAATGCCGGTATACCCAGTGGTATTATGCATTTCCTTCTGGGCAATGCTATTAAAAAGAACCAAAGGAAGTGGTTCTACATGGAAATTAGAGACAGGATCATCGTTCCCCTCGGCTATGGAAAGTTTGTCCGCTCGGATAAAATAATTGCCCTGGAGCCCATTGAAAATGATAGGGGCCCCGGTCGCCGCACCACGATATATGTGGAGGAAATGCCTGTCCCCATCGTTGCCTCCCGAACCGAGCAATCCATTATCGCCAACATTGTGGAGACACCCAGGGAAGTTCTCCAGGCAACAGCAGCCATTGAATTTCTCAAAGATCTATTAGATGATATCAGCCAGGTTGGTCCTATGCTGAGGAAGAGCATAAAAAAAGAAGCCGCCCTAGACCTTGATCAAATAGAGAAAAAAACCAGGGTAATATTGAATGGGTGAACCATGGGGATGGTTCAGGGCAATGCAACAGGAGAACCGTCCCCGTGTTGCACAAATGTCTTTGTCCAGTTTTCCACGTAATATTGGCCTAGGGCCCATTCGGCCATGATAATTTCTTCGCCTGCCTGAAGCGGTATCTTCCCTAAGGGGGGCGTGGCCAGGCTGCCTCCAAACATACTGTAAACCAAAATTTCATTTTTGGTGATGACCAGCGCCAAGTCCATATTAGGCGAAGTTAGGATATCCAACGCTCCCGGGACACAATTCTTTACCCGGGGCCAGGGAATACCCAGCTTGTTATAAAAAACAACGTGTTCCGGTGGGATAACATCAATATGATAATCAGCCGATAGAAACCCATCACCCCCGGGGTAGTTCACTCGGCCGCTGAAGGTCCAATAACCCATCTTCCGATCCAGGCCAAAATTCTTTTCGTCTGACTTGCCGATTTGCTCCGCTTGCCCAAGATCCAGTTGCCGCAGCAGGTTTGTCCTGCCCTGTTCCATGGCCCGGGCCGCACTGGCACCGATTAAGTCGGAAATTTTTATCGGCTTTAATCCCGGCAGATCATCAATAGCAACAGTATACAATCTGCTGCCCCCTCCAACGCTTCCCCTGGCTGATACTGGTTCAGCTGTTTCCTCAATGGAAAGATAGTCATTGCCGATATAGCAAACCCTGCGGTGTAAATAAAACTCACCAGGCCCGCCGTGCCAGTAATCGCCTGCCTGATCAAAGCCTTCGGGATCCATTTCTCCTTCCCCTTCAGGCAGGGCGGCAGTGCCGGTTGCATCTACCCCATGGTCCCTGCCGGCTATATCTATGGCAACGAGGTGATCCCCATCCTTTTTCCCCTCATCTAACCCGGCGATCTTTAGCCGGTAAAAACCCTTTTTACGTGGAAATATAATTTCTTCTGTTTCCAACACCGGAGCAGGCTCCCGGTTTTCAAAGGCCAACCAGAGTGTACGGTAATGATCTTTCTGGGGTCCGCCTCTATCCTGCCCCGCTGTACACATGCCCAGCAACAATCCCGTATATTTGCTTTCCCGCCCCCCCAGGCTGTCCAAATCAAGGTTATCATAAGTTTCCGCGGCAGTTAAAATTGTTTCATCAACATTATCGGAAATTTTTCTGGCATGGTAAGCATTATTAAAAAGGATCAGCAGTAGCTCCTGGTCGCTTTCCTGC